>CAZADJ010000190.1:0-5094 GCA_964483845.1 uncultured Actinomycetota bacterium
ACTCACTCCATGGCTACTCGTCCTCGTCTTCGCTGGGGACGAGCATGAGACCGAGCTCCTCCAGCGTCTCGTCGTCGACCGGCGACGGCGCATCGGTGAGCGGATCGTGGCCGGCGAGCTTCGGGAAAGCGATCACCTCACGGATGGACGAGGTGCCGGTCAGCAGCATCACGGTGCGGTCGATCCCGGGGGCGATCCCGCCGTGGGGCGGCACCCCGTGGGCGAACCCGCGGAGCAGGAACCCGAACTTCTCCTCGGCCTCCTCGTCGCCGATGCCGAGGAAGCGGAAGATGCGCCGCTGGACGTCGGCGTCGTGGACACGGATCGATCCGGAGGCGAGCTCGACGCCGTTCAGCACGATGTCGTAGGCACGGGCCGTCGCCTCACCGGGCGAGTCCTCGAAGGAGTCCGCCCACTCGGGCGCCGGCGCGGTGAACGGGTGGTGGTTGGGGACCCAGCCGTGCTCGTCGTCGGGATCGAACAGCGGCGGACGCACGATCCAGAGGAACTCCCAGCGGGCCTCGTCGATCAGCCCGCGGTCCGCGGCGAGCGCGCCTCGGAGCATGCCCATCAACTCGAACACGCGTGGGACGGCGTCTGCGCCGAGGAAGACCGCATCGCCCGGACCGGCCCCCGTCTCACGCAGGATCCCGGCGATCTCCTCCTCGCTCATGAACTTCGCCAGGGGCGAACGCAGCCCCCCGTCGGCCTCGACCACACCCCACGCGAGGCCCTTGGCGCCCCGGCCGCGGAACCAGTCGGTCCAGTCGTCGAAGTCCTTACGGGACAGCTCTCCGCCTGCGCCGAGCGCGAGCGCCACGACGGCTCCCCCACCGTCCAGTGCTCCCTCGAACACGCCGACGTCGGTGCCGGCGAACACCTCGGACAGGTCGACGAGCTCCATCTCGAAGCGCAGGTCGGGCTTGTCGGTGCCGAACCGACGTATCGCCTCGTGGTGATCCAACCGCGGGAACGGCGTCTCGACCTCGACCTCGAGGATCTCCCGCCACAGCTCCGCGTACAGCTCCTCGGTGATCCCGTACACGTCCTCCTCGTCGCAGAAGGACATCTCGAGGTCGAGCTGGGTGAACTCCGGCTGGCGGTCGGCGCGGAGGGCCTCGTCCCGGAAGCAGCGCGCGATCTGGTAGTAGCGCTCGACGCCGGCGACCATGAGCAGCTGCTTGTACAGCTGCGGGGACTGCGGGAGCGCGAAGGTCGATCCGGGCCTGATGCGGACCGGGACGAGGTAGTCGCGTGCCCCCTCGGGGGTCGCCCGGGTGAGGTTCGGGGTCTCCACCTCGATGAACCCATGGCGCTCCATCACGCGGCGGATCACCGCGTTCGTCCGTGCGCGGACCCGCAGGTAGCGGGCCATGTCGGGACGACGCAGGTCGACGAAGCGGTGGCGGATGCGCACTGACTCGTCGGCGTCGACGCCCTCCTCGATCGGGAAAGGGGGCGCCTCCGCCTGTGAGAGCACCTCGATCGCCGACGCGTCGACCTCGATCTCGCCGGTGTCGAGCTTCGGGTTCTCCATCCCCTCGGGCCGGGCGCGCACCTGGCCGGTGATCGCGATCACCCACTCGCGGCGCAGGCCGTGGGCGACCTCGAGCTCGCTGTCGGCGGTCGGGTCGACGACGACCTGGACGATCCCGGAGCGGTCGCGCAGGTCCAGGAACACGACGCCACCGTGGTCACGACGCGTGTCGATCCATCCGGCGAGGCGGACCTCGTCGCCCTCGTGGTCGGAGCGGAGGGTGCCGGCGGCGTGCGTACGCATCGCGCCGTGCGGGGAGATACCCACGTGGTGGTCCGTTCGTCGTGTGGTCAGTCGTCCGCGAGGAGGTCACGGACGTGGTCGGCGAGTGTGTCCTCCGCGACCGCGACCTGGTCGCCGGTCTCGAGGTCCTTGACGGCGGCCTCGCCGGCCCCGCGCTCGTCGGGGCCGCGGACGATGCAGTAGCGGATGCCGCGCCGGTCGGCGTAGCGCAGCTGCTTGCCGAGGCGACCGGACCCGACGTAGAGGTCGACGTCCAGCCCGGCCGTCCGCAGCCCCCCCGCGATCGCTGCGGCGTCCTCGGCCGAGGTGTCGTCGAACACGGTGACGAGCACGTCCGGCGCGTGGTCGGCCGCGTCCAGCTCGTCGAGGACGAGCAGGACACGCTCCACGCCGATCGAGCACCCCACCGCGGGGATGTCCCGGTTCGTGAACATGCCGACGAGCTCGTCGTAGCGGCCGCCCGCGGCGATCGTCGCCCCGAGCCCGGGATGGCCGAACTCGACGATCGTCCCCGTGTAGTAGTCGAGGCCGCGCGCGAGGAACGGCGTGAACGTGACCTCACCGGTGGAGAGCTGGCCCGACACGAGCTCGCGGACCTCGTCCACCTCCGACAGGCCGACCTTCCCGCGCTCGGTGGTCTCGAGCAGCTCACGTGCGCGCGCCGCCAGGTCGTCGGCGCCGAGATCCTCGGCGATGCGCTCGACGACCGTCCGCCCGATACCACGGTCGCGGAGCTCGGCGGCGACACCGTCGACCCCGATCTTGTCCAGCTTGTCCAGCGCGATCAGGGCCGTGGACTCCCGCTCGGCGGGGACGCCGTAGGCCCCCATCAGCCCCCGCAGGGCCCCCCGGGAGTTGAGCTGGACCTCGAACCCGTCGACGCCCAGCGCCGCGAGGGCTTCGCCGACCGTGACCACGACCTCGGCGTCGGCGACCAGCGAGTCGCTCCCGACGACGTCGACGTCGCACTGCGTGAACTCGCGGAACCGGCCCCTGCCGGGCCGGTCCGCGCGCCAGACGGGGGCGATGTGGTAGCGCTTGTACGGCTCCACGAGCTCGTCGGAGTACTGCGCGACGACGCGCGCCAACGGGACCGTCAGGTCGTAGCGGAGCGCCAGGTCCGCGACGCCGGTCTCCTCGTGCTCACCCCGCCGCAGGATCTTGAAGATGAGCTGGTCGCCCTCCTCGCCGTACTTGCCCTCGAGCACCTCGATGCGCTCGAAGGCGGGCGTGTCCAGCGGTTCGAAGCCGTGCCGCTCGAACACGCGGCGGATGGTCGTGAACGCGCGCTCACGGCGCGTGATCTCCGCGGCGAGGAAGTCACGCGTGCCGGACGGGGGCCGGGAGTCCATGGTCGCCACCTACCCGCTCCGTCCGCGCACGAGCTGCGCCACGAACGGGTTCCGCGACCGCTCCATCCCGACGGTGGTCTCCGGGCCGTGGCCGGTCAGGATCAGCGTGTCGTCCTCCAGCGGCAGGACGTGGCGCGCGATGGAGTCCAGCAGCTGCTCGCTGTCCCCGCGCGGGAAGTCGGTGCGGCCCACGGACCCGGCGAAGACCAGGTCGCCGGAGAACAGGACCTCGTCCCCGTCGCTCGTGACCGGACGGCCGAGGCCGACCTCGGCATCGGCCAGCCCGTCGGCCAGGAACGTCACGTGCCCCGGGGTGTGGCCGGGTGTGTGCTGCACCGTCAGCGCGATCCCCGCCACCGTCACGGTCTGGCCGTCGGCGAGGTCCGCCAGGCGGTCCGACGGCGGGTCCCAGGCCCGGCCCGTGAGCTCCTCCAGGGCCCCCGGCGGCATCCCGATCCCGGCGGCGGGGTCGTCCCACAGCCAGCGGTCGTCGGGGTGGAGGTGCACCGGTACGTCGAGCTGCCCGGCCAGCGACGGCACGGCCCACAGGTGGTCGAGGTGCGCGTGGGTGAGCAGGATGCGCTCGCAGGTGACGTCGAGCCGTTGCAGCGTGTCCGGCACCCACGTCTCTCCGTTCTCGCCCGGGTCCACGACGGCTGCCACGCCCTGGGAGCGGTCGCCGACCAGGTAGCAGTTGGTCTGCCAACGCCCGAGCGGGGCGCCGAGCACGAAACGTTCGCGGGCCACGTTCGACCTCCGGGAGGGCTCGCTGGGGTGGCCTCCGAGCCTACCGGCCACCACCTCCGCTCACGCACCCCACCGGGCCCGCCCCGGGGCCGCCAGCAACGGCACGATCATCTCGTCGGCGGTGAAGCTGCCGTGATGCGCCCGCACGAGGCCCTCACCCTCCAGGTCGGGTGCGACGAAGTTCACGGGCGCGTTGGCCGCGACGACCACGTCTCCGACCCGACCGCGGACCTCGTCGGAGGCGCCGGGTCCGAGCCACCCCTCGTCGATGAGCTGCTCCCGCGACAGGACCCAGGCCTCGTCCCCGTAGCTCTCCTCGGCGGCCGCGAACAGCTCGTCGGCCGCGCCCGGTCGGGCGTGCAGCCCGCGGCAGCGGCCGTCACCGCCGTAGGCCGTACAGAGGTCCGCCACCGCATCGAGGTCCCGGCGTCCGTCCTCTGCGATGTGCACGTGGCCGTGGTCGGCCGTGACCACCAGGGCACAGGACGACGGGAGCGCGTCACGGAGCGCGCCGACGAGCCGATCGGCCGCGGCCACCTCGGCGGCGAAGTACCCGTCACGGAGCCCGAACTCGTGCGCCACCTGGTCCACCCCGTCGTAGTAGGCGTAGACGAACGGCTCGCCTCCAGCGACCAGCCGTCGGCAGCGCTCGACGAGCACCGCGGGGGTCCGCCAGCTGAACATCCTGGCCCCGCGCAGGTGCGCGTCGGAGAAGCCGGTGCCCTCGAACTCGGACCGGGAGACGACCGCGACGTCGCGGCCCCCGAAGGGGCGGTGCGGCTGGACCACCTCCGGGTCGGGACGGTGCTCCTCATCGGTGTGCTGCCAGAACAGGACGCTGAGGACCCCACCGTCCACCCGCATGCGGAACCCGACGATGCCGTGCTGCGCCGGCGGGAGCCCGGTGGTGATCGAGGTCAGCGCCGCGCTCGTCGTCGACGGCGCGCAGGTGGTGATCGGCCCGCCCCCCATCGCGCCGAGGTCCGGCAGGTCGAGGTCCTCGATCGCGTGCCAGCCGAGTCCGTCGATCACCAGGAGGACGGCGGCCTCGGCCTCGGCCGCGGCGGGCGGCAGCCAGGACGGGGAAGAGCCGTCCAGCAGCGCCGGGACGACCGCCCCGATCCACGCACCGTCGTAGGCTGGGCGCACCGGCGTCGGTGCGGCGCCACCCTCCGGCGATCCGTCTGCGGTCGGCATGATGGCCGCCAAGGTAGC
>CAZADJ010000191.1:0-5080 GCA_964483845.1 uncultured Actinomycetota bacterium
GAGGGCGTGGCCTACAGCGCGCTCGCCGAGATGGTGCGGGGCCGTGCGGACGTCGTCGAGGACGAGGACCCGGCCACCGCGCGACGGAAGCTGGAGAACGCGGTCGACGAGCACGTCGAGGACCCCGAGGAGCGCGCGTTCGTGCTGCCGCGGCTCGCCCACCTGGTCGGGCTCGAGGAGCGCACTGCGCCGGACCAGGCGGACCTGTTCGCCGGCTGGCGGCTCTTCTTCGAGCGCCTGGCCGATCGCCACCCGGTCGTCATGGTGTTCGAGGACCTGCAGTGGGCGGACCATGGCCTCGTCGGTTTCCTCGAGCACCTGCTGGACTGGTCCCGGGACCACCCCGTCCTCGTGCTCACGCTGGCGCGCCCCGAGATCGTCGATCGGGTCGACTGGGGCGCACACGTGCGCAACCTCACGAGCATCCACCTCGACCCGCTGTCGGACGACGCCATGGACGAGCTGCTCGTCGGGCTGGTGCCGGGGCTTCCCGAGTCGGCGCGGGCGCGGATCGCCGCCCAGGCCGAGGGTGTGCCGCTGTACGCGGTGGAGACCGTCCGCATGCTGCTCGACCGCGGGCAGGTCGTCGAAGGGGAGGCCGGCTACGAGCCGGCCGGCGAGATCGATGAGATCGAGGTGCCCGACACCCTCCGTACGCTCGTCTCCGCCCGGCTCGACAGCCTCGACCAGCAGGCGCGTGACCTCGTCCAGCACGCTGCCGTGCTCGGACAGAGCTTCACCCGCGACGGCCTCGCGGCGCTGTCCGGCCTCGACGACGGGGTGCTCGAGCAGCGCTTGCGCACCCTGCGTGCGAGGGACCTCGTCGGGGTCGAGACCGGCGAGCGGGGGCCGGACCGGGGCCGGTACGCGTTCCTGCAGACGATGGTGCGGACGGTCGCCTACGAGACGCTCTCGCGCCACGAGCGCAAGCGCCGCCACCTCGCGGCAGCGCGTCACCTGGAGTCGACGAGCAGCGCCGACGAGCTGGCCGAGGTGATCGCCAACCACCACCTCGACGCCCACAGCGCCGACCCGGAGGCCGCTGATGCCGACACGATCCGGGACGACGGGATCGCGGCTCTCCACCGGGCCGCGGACCGGGCGGAGTCCCTCGCCGCGGTCGAGGAGGCGCTGCGCTGCTGCGACCGCATCGCAGAGCTCACCGGGGACGCGATCGAGCGGGGCGAGGCGCTGCTGCGCGCCGGTGACCTCGCCGCGCGGGCGGGGCGGCCGACGCAGGCCGTCGAGCGGCTGCGCGACGCTGCGGCGCTCCTCGCGGCGGAGGGTGACAGCCAGCAGGAGGCGCTCGCGCAGGCGTACCTCGCGCGCGTCGAGTACGAGCAGGGCCGGGGGGCCGAGGCGGTCGAGCGCCTCGGAGCCGCCGTCTCCCGGCTCGATCCTGCGGCCGCGCCGGTCGAGTACGCACGCCTCGCCGCCGAGCTCGCCCGCCAGCTCGTCTTCCTCGGCCGCCGCGACGAGGCGATGGCGCACGTGGAGGACGCCCTCGCCGCGGCCGAGACCGGGCGCGTCCTGGCCGTGCTCGCCGACGCGCTGAACACGAAAGCGCTCATCCTGAAGGAACGGGGCCGTTCGGAGGAGGGCCTCGCGCTCCTCCGACACGCGTACGAGCTCTCCGAGGACGCCCCGCGGTTCGTGGCGAACCGGGCGGCGAACAACCTGAACGTCTTCCTCATCGGGCGGGCCCGTTGGGACGAGACCCGCGCGATCGCCGAGCGCGAGCTCCAGCGAGCCCGGAGGGCCGGGGACGCGCTCGGCGAGCTGCGGATGCTCTCCCAGCTCCACGGGCTCTCGTTCCGCCAGGGGAGGTGGGACGAAGCGGAGCGGTACCTCGAGGAGGCCGAGGCGAGCGCGGCCCGCGGGCGGTTCACCCGTGACACGATCGTCCACAACCGGGCGCGCCTGCTGGTCGCGCGCGGCGAACTCGACGAGGCACAACGGCTCCTCGAGCAGCGGACGGCGGGCGGCTTCTCCGACGAGCAGAAGCGCGGCAACGTCGGCCTCCACCGGGTCGCACTCCTCCAGCGGCTCGGGCGTCACGAGGACGCCGTGGAGGAGGCGCTCGCCCTGACCGGGGAGGGCGTGGGCCGTGCCGCCGTCGTCGCCCTGATCGCGCTCATGGGCGTCGCCAGCGCGATCGCGATCGGCGACACGTCGACCGCGTCCCTGCTGCGATCGCGGGCGGTGGCGTACGGCGACCCGGCGAACGTCCTGCACGATGCGCGCATGCGACACGCCGACGCGCTCATCGCCGCGGCATCGGGGGATGCGGGGGCCGAGGCGATGTTCCGCGGGGCGTTCGAGCGGTACGCCGAGCTCGGGATGCCGGTGGAGCGCGCGGTCGCCCAGCTCGATCTCGCCGAGTGGTACCTCGACCACGACCGGCCCGACGACGCCGACCCGCTGCTCGACGAGGCGGAGGCCACCTTCGCCGAGGTGGGTGCGCGACCTGACCTGGAGCGCCTCCGCGAGCTGCGCGCCACGGTCGCGTCGCCCGCGCCGTGACAGCGCTGGCGCCGCCGACCTGCCAGCACCGTTCGGTCACGCAGCGTAGTGTCGTGCGGGCGGACGGGAGAGCATGAGCGCACACGGAGCGCGCGGGTCACCGGGAGCGTCGACCCACGATGCCGGCCGGACCCGCTACCGGACGTGGACCGCCCGTCGTCGCCCCGACGACCCGCCCCGCGACGCTGGGGGGAGCAGGCGCCGCAGCCGCCGACCGCGGCGCCCACGGCGGAGCGGCCACGTCCGCGCGTCGGGACGCTCGCGGCCGCGCCACACCTCCCGGACGAGTCGCTCGTGGCGTCTCGTCACCGGGCTGCTGGTCGCGCCGCTCATCGCCGCCGGCCTGGTGGTGGGGGAGGGGCTGCTACCGGTCGCCGGGGCCGACCGGCCACCGCCCGGATCCCACGGGGAGGAGACCGGCGGCGCCACCGTGCCCGACCCGGTCGAGGCGCTGCGGTTCGCCACGGGACGCGACGCCCGCGAGCCGGTGCGGACCAGCGTCCAGCTGGCCCGCGAGCTGCGGACCACCCTGTCCCCGGGAGCCACCGGGGACGACGTCGGCGCGCTGCAGCAGCGCCTCCACGACCTCGGCTACGACCCGGGACCGGTCGACGGGGTCTACGACGAGGAGACACGCGCCGCCGTCTGGGCGTTCCAGAAGGTCCACGACCGCCGACCTGACGGCGAGGTGACCGCCGCCGTGTGGCGTGACCTGTCGACGCCCGTCCACCCAGCCGCGCTCGTCGAGGACGGCGCGGCGACCCGCGTGGAGGTCGATCTCGGGCGCCAGCTGCTCCACCTCTACCTGGACGGCGAGCGTCGACTGACCACGCACGTCTCCACGGGCACCGGACAGCGTTTCTGCACCGCGGCCCGCGGATGCCGCTACGCGGTCACCCCGGCCGGCGACTACGCCCTGACGTGGCGGGTCGACGGGTGGCGGCGCTCGGAGCTCGGGATGCTGTACAACCCGCTCTACTACCACGGCGGGATCGCGATCCACGGCGCGACGAGCGTCCCCACCCATCCAGCCTCACGGGGCTGCGTGCGCGTCCCGATGCACATCGCGGAGTACCTGCCGGCGCTGGTCGAGCGCGGCGACCCGGTCCACGTGCGCCACTGACCCACCCGTCGCACGTCCCCACGACCGTCCGACGAAGCCCGTCGCTACAGCGACCCGTCCGCATCCCGCTCGGCGACCGCCCGCTGGAAACCGGCCTCCTCCGCGCGCTGCTTGAACGCGACCCCCTCCGGGGTGTGGCGAGCCACACCATCGAACAGCGTCGCCAGCCGCTGGGTCTCGGCGAGTCCCATGGCTTCGATCGCCTGGTTGCACACCAGCTTCTGCATGGCGAGCTGGTTCGTGGCGATCGATGCCATCCGTTCGGCGAGCCGCTCGACCCGCTCGTCCAAGTCGGCGGCGGGCACGGACTCGAGGACGAGCCCCATCGCGGCGGCCTCCCGTCCGTCCACGAGGTCACCGGTTAGCAGCATCCGCTTCGCGCGCTCCACACCGACCCGGTAGACCCACATCGCCGTCGTCGGACAGCCCCACGCCCGTGCGGGGGGGTACCCGATCTTCGCGTCGTCGGCCGCGACGACGATATCGGCGCAGAGCGCGATGTCGCTGCCGCCGCCGACCGCGAACCCGTGCGCCTTGCAGATCACCGGCTTCAGGCTGCGCCACAGGCTCATGAAGTCCTCGGTCGCCCGGCGCATCCAGCGGTAGTCGACGACCGGGTCCCAGGGCATCTCCTGGCTGCCGAGCGTCGGCCGCGGCTCCTCGGCGAAGCGCTCGAGGTCGTAGCCGGAGCAGAACGCACGGCCCGCGCCGGACAGCACGATCGCGTGGACGCGGTCGTCGTCGCCCGCCTCCTCGACGGCGGCAGCGAGCGCGCCCGGCATCGTCTCGTCGATCGCGTTCAGCTTCTCGGGACGGTTCAGGGTGATGCGCGCGAGCCGTCCGTCGACCTCGTACAGGACGCTGTCGCTGCTCATGACGGGAGGCTCCTCCACCGGTTGACGGACCGCAACGGAGCCTAACGACGCGACCGGACCGCTCGGTACCGTGACCGGCCGTGGACGCCGTCGACTACCTGAAGCTGCTGCTCGACGCCGAGCGACTCGCGGTCGTCGGGCTGGTCGCCCTCGCGCCCGCGACGGCCGATGATCTCGCCGAGCGGACGGATCTGCGGCGTCGGGACGTGCTCGAGACGCTCGCTCCGCTGGTCCGCGGCGGGATCGTGGTCCACGAGGGGGAGTGCTACCGGCTCGACCCGGTGGCGCTGCGCGAGCTGGCCGAGGATCTCCCCGCCCCGGCTCCTCCGGCCGAGGCGGTGTTCTTCGGGATGACCGACGAGGAGGCGGAGATCCTGGCCCGCTTCTTCCGCGGACGTCGCCTCACCGAGATCCCGGCCCAGCGCTCGAAGCGGCTCGTGGTCCTCGAGCGGCTCGCGCTCGAGTTCGAGCCGGGTGTCCGCTACGACGAGCGCGAGGTGAACGAGGTGCTCGGGGCGTTCCACCGTGACCACGCGTCGCTGCGCCGCTACCTGGTGGA
>CAZADJ010000192.1:0-5073 GCA_964483845.1 uncultured Actinomycetota bacterium
ACAAGGAGCGTCGCAAGGTGATCGTCTGCTCGCAGTGCGGGCTCCAGTACCCCGTTCGGGACGGCATCCCGGTCATGCTGGTCGACGAGGCCGAGCCCTCCGGTCGGCGCCGTTCGTGAGCGTCGTCTCCGGGGGGGCGGGGGAGCAGCGGTCCCGGGGTGTGAGGCCCCGTGACCAGGCGAGCCGCGAGCGGTCCGGGCGGGACGATCGCGCCGTCCTCGACGACCTGCAGCTCGACCGCATCGACCCGGAGGGTCTGCTCGCGACGGTACTCGCGTCGGGAGAGCACTGGCAGCGCGCGCTCGACGCAGCGCCGTCCGTACCGACGCCCACCGTCGGGCCGGACGACGTGCGCCGCGTCGTGGTCGTCGGGATGGGTGGGTCGGGGATCGTCGGTGACATCGTGGCGACCGCAGGTCGTGAGACGGGCGGCGTCCCGGTCGAGGTCGTCAAGCGCTTCGAGCTCCCCGCGGACGTCGACGAGGGGACGTTGGTCGTCCTGATCAGCCACTCCGGGGCGACCGCGGAGACCCTGGCGTGCTACGCGCAGGCGGCCGAGGTGGGTGCGCCGCGATTCGTCGTGACGTCGGGCGGGCCGCTCGCCTCGGGAGCGCGGGAGGAAGGGGTTCCGGTCGCGCAGGTCCCCCCCGGCGACCGGCCCCGGGCGCAACTCCCGTACCTGGCCACCGCGACGCTCCTGGCCCTGGACCGCAGCGATCTGCTGCCACGCGGCACGATCGCCGAGCAGCTGACGCTGGTCGGCGACCACCTGCGGCCGCTCGCCGAGCAGTGGGGTCCGGATGTGCCTGTCACGGACAACCCCGTGAAGGGGCTCGCGCTCGCGCTCGCCGACCGCGTGCCGGTCTTCTACGCGGCGAGCGGCTGGCCCGCTGTCGCGGCGCGGCGAGCCAAGACGCAGGTGAACGAGAACGCGGAGCGTCCCGCGTTCTGGGCGACCGTGCCCGAGATGAACCACAACGAGCTCGTCGGCTGGGGCGCGCCGGCGGCGGTGACCGGTGCGTTCGCCGCGGTCGCGCTGCGCAGCCCCCTGGATGAACCTCCGGCGGTCGCGGCGGCCGTGACGGCGACCGCTGAGCTGCTCGACGGGCGGGTCGGTGTCCACCGCGAGGTCGAGGTGCACGGGCCCGCCCCGCTGCCACGCTTCGCCGCGTTGGCGCTCCACGTGGACCTGCTCTCCGTCTACCTCGCGTTCCTCGGCGGTGTGGACCCGGGTCCCACGGCGCTGATCGACGAGGTGAAGCGACGTCGCCCCCGCGCCTGAGGTCGAGCGTCGACACCGGCGGTCGGCGACCGCCGTCCACAGCCCCCGGCGAGCGTCCCGCCCACGCTCGCCGGGGGTCGGCCACCCTTGGGGGTGTGCGCACGCTGACACGCCTCGCCGACCTGCTCGCGCCGCCCCGGTGCCTGGCCTGCGGCGTGCGCGCCACGCCCCCGTGGTGCGCGAGGTGCGCCGCCGGAGCGGAACGCCTCGAGCTGCGCCGGACCTGTGACCGCTGCGCCTGGCCGGTGGTGGGCGACCGCGGTCGTGAGCACGGCTGCTGGCCGCTCGACGTGCCGATCGTCGCGACGGTCGCGGCCTACCGGTACACGGAGGTCATCGCCCGGACCGTGATCGCCGCGAAGGTCCGGGGCGCACGGTCGGGGTGGGCCCCCCTCGGTGAGCGCCTGGCGGCGGCCGCGCACCGCGCCGGCATCGGCTCCATCGACGCGGTGACCTGGGTCCCGGCGGACGCGGCCCGCGCGCGGCGACGCGGCCACGACCACGCGGAGCTCCTCGCGATCGCGGTCGCCGAGCGCCTCGAGCGTCCGGTGGCGCGGCTGCTGCGGGCGCGGCCCGGCCGGGCCGATCAGGCGAGCCTCCCGATCCGGCAGCGCAGGGCCCTACGTGCGGACGCGTTCGTTGCGACGCGGGCGATCGACCGGCACCGTCTGCTGCTGGTCGACGACGTGCTCACCAGCGGGGCGACCCTTCGCGCCGCCGCGGGGGCCCTCGCGGCCGCGGGTGCGCGGCCCGTGCGCGCCGCCGTCCTGGCCCGTGCGGGGGGCCACGACCTGGGCGGCTGAGGCGGATCCGGGGCCCGTCGTGCGCCGGTGGGGGGCCGACCCCGTCCGGCGAGGCGACCGGGATGGTCGTCACGTGCTAGTGCATGACGCTCGTCGATGCTCAATCAGGACCCTCGTCCCTGCCGGGAGCCGGTCCGGATTGGCTAGACTACTCGGGTGACCCGGAGGGTCCTGGCTCACCTGCGGGGGTTCGGGGCGTACCAGCCGCGCCAGACCGAACGGGGTACGGGACCGGGCCGGGATGGATCGGAGGGCACCGTGAGCACCGAGGAACAGATCCGGATCGTGATCGCGGACGACCACGAGCTGTTCCGGCGCGGCCTCCGCATGGTCCTCGAGGAGGAGGACGACATCGAGGTCGTCGCGGAGGCCGGAGACGGTGAGGAGGCCGCCGAGCTCGCCTCGGAGAGCGTCCCGGACGTGGTCGTGATGGACGTGCGTATGCCGGTCCTGTCCGGGATCGAGGCGACCGAGCGCATCAAGGAGGAGCTCCCCACCACGAAGATCCTCATGCTCACCATCAGCGACGAGGAGGACGACCTCTACGAGGCGATCAAGGCCGGTGCGAACGGCTACCTCCTCAAGGAGATCTCGATCGACGAGATCGGCAACGCCGTGCGGTCGGTGCACGGCGGTCAGTCGCTCATCAGCCCGTCGATGGCGTCGAAGCTCCTGAACGAGTTCGCCGCGATGGTCAAGAAGGAGGAGGAGAAGCAGCACGTCCCCGCGCCGCGGCTCACCCCCCGCGAGATGGAGGTGCTCGAGCACGTCGCGAAGGGGATGAACAACCGCGAGATCGCGAAGGCGCTCTTCATCTCCGAGAACACGGTGAAGAACCACGTGCGCAACATCCTCGAGAAGCTCCACCTCCACTCCCGGATGGAGGCGGTCGTCTACGCCGTCCGCGAGAACCTCCTCGAGATCAAGTGATCGAGTAGCAGGCCCGACCGGTCGGGTGGCGCCGAGCGCGTCCGGGCTCCGCCGGGACGGGTGGGCATCAGCGGCGGGCGCGACCACCCGGTCGCGACCAGCCGGTTGCGACCACCCGGCGACTACCCGGTGGCGAAGTCCTCCTCTCGGGGCTCGCCGAACTCGACCGCCTCGACGACGTCGCTCGTTCCGTCCTCGTGATGGAGCGCCCAACGCAGGGCGGCACCGGTCTCCTCGTCCACGCAGGACTCGAGGCTGTCGTTACCGGCGTCCGCGTCCGGGACGAACTGGGAGGCGCTCAGCGTGATGCAGACCGCCTGGCGTCCGGCGATCTCCGTGGTGGACTCCTCCACGTCGACCCCGGCGTGCATGCCGTCCCGGAGCTCCTCGTGCATCATCGCGAAGGGACCGAGGAACATCTGGGTCATCCCGAAGCCCTGCTCGCTCGGCATCTCCTGGCACTCGGCACCCTCGCAGAAGAACGTCGTGCCTTCACCGTCGTCGACGATGCGCATGTCCCCGCTGAGGAAGGCCGTGCGGGGCGGGTCGTAGGAGATGGTGAACGTGTCCTCCGCCTCGACCTCCAGGTCCGCCGAGTAGGTGACGCGGGCGGGTCCGGACAGGCCCTCCTCGAACGCGCCCGGCATCCCCTCGTCGGGGGCCTCGGCCTCCTCGGGCTCCACCTCGTCCGGCTCGTCGGGCTGCGTCGGCTCCTCGACGTCGGGCTCGTCGTCCGTGGCCGTGTCCTCCGCGTCCTCGTCGCCGCACGCAGCCAGCACGAGCAGCGCCGCGAGCGCGATCGCGAGCCAGTACCGGCCGCCGACGCGTCGGTTCCCGGTCGAGTCCACCTGCCGCATCCGTTCGATCCCTCCGTGGGCAACACGCTGCGAACGTAGAACCACGGGCGAGGGGCGTCCAGGCACCGTGTCGGGGTGCGACGCCAGCCGGATCGGTGGGGATGGCGCTCGCGTCGCGTCGCGGCTGACGTACCATGTGGCGCGCCCGGGTCGCTGGCGTGACGCTGACCGGGACGGTCGGAGACGGTCTCACCGCCCCCCCGTCCGACCGGGTGGGAGCGCCCGTCTGGCGACGTTCCGAACCGATCCCTCGCGCGCCACGACCGCCACACGACGACCAGGCGTCGACCAGACGACGAAGAAGGCGAAGACGTGCCGAAGTTCCTCGACAAGCTGCTCCGCCTCGGAGAGGGGCGACGCGCACGCCAGCTGAACAAGCTCGTCGACGCCGTGAACGCGCTCGGCGACGAGGTCGGCGCGATGACCGACGCCGAGCTGAAGGCCAAGACGGACGAGTTCCGGGCCCGGCTCGCCGACGGTCAGACCCTCGAGGACATCAAGATCGAGGTGTTCGCGGTCGTCCGGGAGGTCGCCGACCGCGTCCTCGGCGAGCGCCCCTTCGACGTCCAGGTGTTCGGCGGGTTCGCGCTCCACGACGGTGACATCGCGGAGATGAAGACCGGTGAGGGCAAGACCCTGACCTCGACCATGCCGGTCTACCTGAACGCCCTGGAGGGCGAGGGCGTCCACATCGTCACCGTCAACGACTACCTCGCGAAGCGTGACGCCGAGTGGATGGGCGGCGTCCACCGCTTCCTCGGCCTCGACGTCGACGTGGTCTACTCGGGCCAGTCGAAGGAGGACAAGCGCGCGGCCTACCGCGCCGACATCACCTACGGGACGAACAACGAGTTCGGGTTCGACTACCTCCGTGACAACATGGCGTGGTCCAAGGGCCAGCAGGTCCAGCGCGGCCACCACTTCGCGCTGCTCGACGAGGTGGACTCGATCCTGATCGACGAGGCCCGCACCCCGCTGATCATCTCCGGGCCGGCCGAGCAGTCGGCGCAGTGGTACCAGATCTTCGCCCGGCGGATCGCCCCGAACCTCACCCGGGGTGAGGAGGATCCCGACACGCGGGAGACCACCGGCGACTACATCATCGACGAGGCCAAGCGCACCGTCGCGGTCACCGAGGAGGGGGTGGCGAAGGTCGAGAAGCTGCTCGGCGTGGAGAACCTGTACGAGTCGGTGAACACGC
>CAZADJ010000193.1:0-1309 GCA_964483845.1 uncultured Actinomycetota bacterium
GTTCCGCTGGACATCGCCGCCGCGGTCTCACGGGCGGCGCCGACGACCTGCTCGAGCGGCTCGCCGGAGTGCGCGAGCGAGGTGAAGATGACCTCGTAGCCGGACGGCGCGAGGTGCACGCCACGAGCGAGCATCCCGTGGAAGAAGCGAGCGTAGGCGTCGTGGTCCGCAGCTCGGGCCGTGACGTAGTCGACGACCTCCCCGCCGCCGAAGACGATGCCCGCCAGCGTGCCCTCCCGTCGCACCGTGGCGGCCACGCCCGCGTCTGCGAACGCCGACCGCAGACCCGAGACGAGCTCCGAAGTGATCCGTCCGAGCCGGGCGAACGCATCGTCGTCGAGGAGCCGGACCTGGGCCAGACCTGCGGCGACCGCGACCGGGTTCCCCGACAGGGTCCCGGCCTGGTAGACGGGCCCGGCCGGCGCCAGCTCGGACATCAGGTCGGCCCGCCCACCGAACGCAGCGAGCGGGAACCCGCCGCCGATCGCCTTGCCCAGCACGGTGAGATCCGGGGTCACGCCGAACGCCGCCTGGGCCCCACCACGACCCAGCCGGAACCCGGTGATCACCTCGTCGAAGATCAGCACCGCACCGGTCTCGTCCGCCCGGCCGCGCAGCGCCGCGAGGAACCCGTCGGCTGGTGGGACCAGGCCCATGTTCGCCGCGACCGGCTCGCAGATGATCACGGCGAGGTCGTCGCCGTGCGCGGCCACCGCCTCGTCGACCGCGCCGAGGTCGTTCCAGGCCACCACGATCGTGTCACCCGCCGCGCCGGCGGTCACCCCCGGCGAACCGGGGATGCCGAGGGTCGCGACCCCCGAGCCGGCCTCCGCCAGCAGCGCGTCGCTGTGCCCGTGGTAGTGCCCCGCGAACTTCAGCACCTTCGCCCGACCGGTCGCTCCCCGCGCCAGGCGCACCGCGCTCATCGCCGCCTCGGTCCCGGAGCTGACCAGCCGGACCCGCTCCAGCGACGGCACGGCCGCGATCAGCTCCTCGGCCAGCTGGATCTCGCCGCCCGTCGGCGCCCCGAACGTCGAGCCGCGCTCCAACGCCTCCCGCGCGGCAGCGATCACCGCGGGGTGGGCGTGGCCGAGCGGCAGCGGTCCCCACGACTGGACGAGGTCCACGTACCGGCGGTCGTCCGCGTCCCAGACGTAGGCGCCGTCACCCCGGACGAGGAACCGCGGGGTCCCCCCGACCGAGCCGTAGGCACGCACCGGCGAGTTCACCCCGCCGGGGATCGCGGCGGTCGCCCGCTCGAAGAGGCCCCGTGAGGCGGGCGCGTCCGACGGGGCGGGTTCGTTCACGT
>CAZADJ010000193.1:1409-5035 GCA_964483845.1 uncultured Actinomycetota bacterium
CTGGCGACTACCGCTCGCGCTACTTGAGTCGCTCATCGCTGCCGAGGGTAGCGGCGGCGGTTAGCCTCGCTCCGGGCACGACGACGGACCTGGAGGTGGCCGGTGGCCCTCGGACGTCTGCTCGGGCCGTTGGCGCTCGGCGGCGCGGCCGGGATCGCCGGCGCCACCGGATGGACCATCGCCGAGCGGCTCCTCGAGGCTCCGGGTCCCCAGCACGACGACGTCCTCGACACCGACCCGGTGGTCGTCACCGGGGTCGGCGACGGGACCGTCGACCTCAGCGGCGACGAGGCCGCCCGGCCCGGCACCTGGGGACTGTCGTGGGCGCGCGGGTACGGCCAGGTGACGAGCGTCCTCCGTGACGACGGCGACACGGTCCGGCGCACCTACCACCCGATCGTCGGCACCCCGGCAGCACGCACCCCCGCCCGACTGGACATGGACGCCTACCCGGGCGATCCGGGGGTCCTCGGCCTGCCGTACCAGGAGGTCACCTACCGCTCCCCGCTCGGTGAGCCGCCCGCGTGGGCGTTCCCGGCGGACGGTGGCTCCGGCACCTGGGCGGTGCTCGTCCACGGCCGCGCGGGGACCCGCACCCAGACCCTCCGCCTCGTCCCCACGTTGCACCGGCTCGGCATCTCGTCGCTCGCCATCGCCTACCGCAACGACCCCGACGCGCCCCGCACCCCGGACGGTCACTGCCACCTCGGCGCCTCCGAGTGGCAGGACGTCGAGGGCGCAGTCGTCTACGCCCTGGCGCACGGAGCCACCGACATCGTGCTCGTCGGCTACAGCATGGGCGGCACCGCTGCCCTCGCGTTCCTCCGCACCTCCCCGCACGCGGCGCACGTCCGCGCCACCATCCTCGACGCGCCGGTCCTCTCGTGGCCACGCCTCGTCCACTCGGCCGCTCTGCGCGAGGGCCTCCCATCCCCCGTCGCCCGTGTCGCCGTGCCCGCCGCGCTCGCGCTCGCGCGGCTGCGCGCCGGCATCGACCGGTCGCTGATCGACCACCTCGACCACGCCGCCGACCTGCACCGACCGATCCTCCTCATCCACGGGGACGCCGACGACCACGTCCCGATCGCCACCTCCGAGGAGCTGGCCACCCGACGGCCCGACGTGGTCACCTTCGTGCCGATCGCCGGCGCGACCCACCTGGCGTCGTGGAACGTCGACCGCGCGACCGTCGAGTCCAGCGTCGAGCGGTTCCTCCTCGACGTCCGCGACGCGGGGACCGGCACCGTCGCCGACCGGGCGCGTGTCGCGGTCAGACGCGGCCTCGCCCGGGTCCGCTCGGCGACCGGCCGGTGAGGCGCCCCTCCTTCGCCACGCCGGCCCCTACCCGCGCGCGCCGGGCTCATCCAGCAGCTCGGCGATGCGCCCGGCCGCGTAGGTGAGCACCACGTCCGCGCCGGCGCGCCGCACGCCCGTCACCGCCTCGAGCAGCACCCGGTCACCGTCGAGCCAGCCGCGCTCGTCCGCCGCGAGCAGCATCGCGTACTCCCCCGAGACCTGGTAGGCGGCCACCGGCAGATCGGTGGACGCACGGACGTCGGCGACCACGTCGAGGTACGGCAGCGCCGGCTTCACCATCACGACATCCGCGCCCTCGCGCACGTCCTCTGCGACCTCGCGGCGCGCCTCGCGGCGGTTCGCAGGCGGCTCCTGGTAGCTGTGCCGGTCGCCGAAGGCCGGCGCGCTCTCCGCCGCGTCCCGGAACGGCCCGTAGAAGGCCGAGGCGAACTTCGCCGCGTACGCCACGATGCCGACGTCCTCGAACCCGTCGCGGTCCAGCCCCGCACGGATCGCCGCGACCTGCCCGTCCATCATCCCCGAGGGGGCCACGAGGTCGGCGCCGGCCTCGGCGTGCGTCAGCGCCTGGCGCACGTAGCCCTCGACCGCGGCATCGTTCGCCACCCGCCCCTCGTCGTCGACCGGGCCGCAGTGACCGTGGTCGGTGTACTCGCAGAGGCAGACGTCGGTCCAGACCGCGACGGCGTCGCCGAGGTCGTCACGGATCGCCCGCACCGCGGCCGGCACCGGCCCGTCGGGATCCCACCCGGACGCGCCCTCCGCGTCCTTGTCCTCGGGCACACCGAACAGGATCACGCTGCTGACACCCAGGGCGTGCAAGCGCTTCACCTCCGCGCGCACGCTCTCCCGGGTGTGCTGATCGACGCCCGGCATCGACGGGATCGGGGCCGGCTCGGCGATCCCGTCCTTGACGAACAGCGGCGCCACGAGATCCGCGGGGTGGACGCGCGTCTCGGTGAACGCGCGACGGAGGGCCGGCGTGCGCCGCAGACGCCGCAGGCGGACCTCGGGGAAGCCGGGAGTGTTCACACGCCCCAGTCTACGTACGTGTGGTCGCTCACGTGCCGCCCCCGAGGCTGCCGGCTCGGGCCCCGGGACGCCGATCTCGGCGGGAGCGGGCGTCCCGGGTGCTAGAGCAGCGGATCGTCGCGCGGGGGGAGCAGCTTCACGATCAGCGCAACGAGCGCAGCACCCAGCGCGACCCGTCCTGCATCGAGACGCCTGCGGCGCCGATCGAGCCGGAGGGGAGTCCCGGCACCGGATCCCGTGCCGGCCGCCACCCGATCGCCTGCCCGAACCGCGCCTCGGAGCGCTCCGGCGGCAGCATCGGTCGGGACCACCGCCACCTCGTCGACACGTCCCGCTGCCTCCGCCTCGCGGTGCCCACGGAGCACCGCGTTCAGCTCCGCCCCGTAGATGAGGATCCGTCCTGCGAGGAACAACAGGAGCATCGCGCCGATCACGACGCCGAGCGCCCCGTACACGGCGTCCCACTGAGCCGCGGTGTTGCCCACGTAGGTCGCACCGAACACCTTCAGCGCACTCCAGCCGGCGGCCGCGAGCAGCGCCCCCGGGACCAGCTCCGACCACGGCGGCCCCGGCACGGATGTCAGCAACCGGTACGCGACGAGGAAGAGCAGCGTGTCGAGCGTGAACGACAGGACGAACGCGAGCAGTCCGCGGAGCTGGACGAGGCCGACCGGGATGCCGAACGTCTCGGCCGCCGCGCCGATCAACCCCGCGAGCGCCCCAGCAGAGGTGGCGAGCACGGTCAGCAGCCCGAGGATGACGAGGTTCCGCAGCGCCCGGGCCTTGCGCGCCACCGTGCCGGCATCGTCCTCGACACGGAAGACGCGCGAGACGGCGAGGGCCGCGGCGTCGATCACCCGGAGCCCGGCCAGGAGCACTCCGACCAGCCCGACCACCCCGGTCACCCCCCGCGTGCGGACCGCCGTGTCCAGCGCGCCGCCGAGCGCAGCCTCGAGTCCCGGCACCGCCTCGGCGACCGCGGTGACGAGTTGCTCCATCGCGTCGGGATCCCCGGCGAACACGAACCCCGCCACCGACAGGGCGAGGAGCGCGATCGGGAAGAGCGACAGGAAACCGAAGAACGCGATGCTGGCCGCCAGGTGGTTGCCGAGGTCCTCCGTGTAGCGCTCGTTGACCGTGATCGCCGTGTCGACGACGCGGTTCTCGCGCAGCCGCTGCGTGAACCCCAGGCCGGCCTCCGATGGTCTTGCTCGCCCTCCGAACGTAACCATCGCACGGCGGCGCCCACGTCCGTCGGGACAGCGTGGCCGATCGCGGCC
>CAZADJ010000194.1:0-5016 GCA_964483845.1 uncultured Actinomycetota bacterium
AGGCGCTCGAACAGCCGCTCGGCCTCGTCCAGGTCACCCATGCGCGCGAGCAGCTCCACGAGCCAGAAGGAGCACATCAGGAAGGCTCCCTCGTGGCCGGTGAGCCCGTCGGCGGTGCGGTAGCGCAGCAACAGCCCGTCCGCGATCTCGAGCTCACGGCGGACCGCCTCGACCGTCGAGCGCACACGCCGGTCGCGCGGCGGGATGAACCCGCGGAGGGGCAGCAGCAGGACCGACGCGTCCACGTCGGCGCTCCCGTACGCCTGCGTCAGCGTCCCGGCGTCCTCGTCCCAGGCGTTGGCCAGGACGTCGTCGGCGATCTCGCGCGCCAGCGCCTCCCACTCGAGGTACGGCGCGGCGAGTCCGAGGTCGCGTCCGATACGGATCGCCCGGTCCACGGCCAGCCAGCACTGGAACTTGCTGAAGGTGTGGTGGCGGGGCTCGGAGCGGATCTCCCACAGGCCGGAGTCCGGCTCGCGCCAGCGCTCGGCGACGGTGTCCACGAGGCTGACGATCACCGGCCACCGGGCGGAGGGCACCTCGCCGCCGAGCTGCACGGTGAGGTAGCCGAGCTGCATCGCGGCGCCGTAGATGTCGTGCTGCAGCTGCGTCGCCGCGCCGTTGCCGACCCGGACCGGGCTGGAGCCGCGGTACCCGCTGAGGTCGGGGAGCTCGAACTCGGTGAGCTGCTCCTCGCCGGTGATGCGGTAGAGCGGCCGGAGCTCCTGTGCGCCCCCGATGTGGTCGGTGAGCTCCGTCAGCCAGCGGATGAAGGTCTCCGCCTCGCGGGCGTGGCCGATGCGGAGGAAGCACTCCAGCACGTAGGCCGAGTCGCGGATCCACGCGTAGCGGTAGTCCCAGTTGCGCACCCCTCCGATGGCTTCCGGGAGGCTGGTCGTCGGAGCCGCCACCAGAGCGCCCGTCGGCTCGTACACGAGGCCCTTCAGCACGAGCGCGCTGCGAACGACCTCGTCCCGCCACGGGCCCTCGTACTCGATGAGTCGGGACCACCGACCCCACGTTCGGACGGTGAGGTCGAGCAGCTGGGGCGGGTCGAGGTGGCGGTGGGGGCTGCGCTCGGCCCCGGTGGTGGTGAGCACGTACCAGTGGTCGTGGCCGGGCTCGAGCTCGAGGGTCGTGCGGGC
The DNA here is from genome assembly GCA_964483845.1 of uncultured Actinomycetota bacterium. GTDB lineage: Bacteria > Actinomycetota > Nitriliruptoria > Nitriliruptorales > JAHWKO01 > CAZADJ01. Next base: position 1,146 of record CAZADJ010000194.1, read on the forward strand.
GACCTGGCCGCCGCGCTCGTCGTCCAGCGTCCACCGACCGGGACCGCGGAGGTCGAGGTGCTCGGTCCCGGCCTGGGCGCGGATCCCCGTCGCGGTCGCGGTGAGGTGGGCGGGAGCGCGCGCGTAGTCGAACCGGGGATCGAACTCGACGTCGACGGTGACCCGGCCGAACGCCTCGACGCGCCGCAGCAGGATGTGACCGGTGTGGGTCGGATCGAAGGCGTTCACCCGCGAGTACACGAACAGGTCGGTGATCGTGAGCAGCGGGTCGCCGGCGTCGACGAAGCGGGTGACGAGCACGTTGGACTCGCCGAGGTAGGTGCGCTGGACATCGAGACGCTCGTGACGGCGGGGTCTGATGCGGAAGCGGCCTCCACGCCGCGCGTCGAGGATCGCGCCGAAGACGCTCGGCGAGTCGAAGCGGGGCACGCACAGCCAGTCGATCGAGCCGTCGGGGGCGACGAGCGCCGCGGTCCGGCTGTCGGTGATCATCCCGTACGACTCGATCGGGTGCTCGACGGGCCCGTCCGGTGCCGTCTCGACACGGGGCACCCTCGTCTCCTCGACCAGACGGTCGAGTGCCGTCACCACCCGATCCGGGTCGGCCAACCGCCAGCGCGCCGCGGTGGGCCGCGGGTCCTGGCTGACGAGCACGGCGTCGCCACCCAGCTCGCGCGCCGCGACGAAGGCCTCCTCGTCGGTGACGTCGTCGCCGATCACGATCGGCACGCGCCCCGGGTGCTGCTCGACGATCCAGCGCACCGCCGCGCCCTTGTTGATCGCGGCCGGGCGGAGCTCGACCACGGCCTTGCCGTCGAGCACGTTCCACCCGGGCGGGTCGTCCGCCCGCGCCCGCATCAGCTCCCGGATCGGGTCGAGCAGCTCCTGGACCTCGCCGTCGGAGACGCGCCGGTAGTGGACGGCGAGGGAGTGGGGCTTCTCCTCGATCATCCAGCCGTCACGGCCGTCCACCAGACGCTCGAGCTCGCCCCGCACCTGGTCGAGGACCGGCGCCACCTCCTCGAGGGCGACGATCCCCGTCCGCTCCCCGTCGGCCAGCCGCGCCTCCGCACCGTGCCCGCCGACACGAGCCACGGGCAGTCCGTCGAGCCGGGGCTCCAGGTCGTCGAGGTGGCGGCCCGACAGCACGACGACCGCCGCTTCGCTGTCGGCCAGCGCCTCGACCGCCCGGCGGGCCCCGTCCGTGAGAGCGGCGTCGTCGGGGTGCTCGACGATCGGGGAGAGGGTCCCGTCGAAGTCGAGGACGACGACGCGGTGGGCGAGGTCGTCGACGCGCGTGACGATGGCCTCGAGGTCGTCGTTCACCGCTACCGTCCTCCACGCCTGTCGACATGCCGCGTGGGCGCCGTCGCCGGTCCGCTGGCGTCCTGCGCGGACACCATCCCCGTTCAGCCCGTGTGTGCTGGGGACGCTACCGCCTGCGCCACCGTGTCGAGCTCACGCTGGACCCACCGGTAGATGTCGTTGCTGTGCACGGTCGCCGCCATCTTCTCGAGACCGCTCCGGCGCTCGGCCTCGTCCATCTCCAGCGCGTCCGCGATCCGGTTCGCGAGGCCCTGGATGTCGAACGGGTTGCAGGCGACCGCCTCGCGTAGCTCGATGTGGGCACCGGTGAACTCCGAGAGCACCAGGGCGCCCGAGCCCCCGCCGGCGGCCTGGCACACGACGTACTCCTTGGCGATGAGGTTCATCCCGTCCTTCACGGGCGTGACGAGCGCGACGTCCGCCAGCCGGTAGTAGGCCACGAGGTTCTCCCGGGGCACGCCGCGGTGCAGGTAGTAGACGGGGACCTCGCCGCCCGGCTCGGTGAACCGTCCGTTGATGCGCCCGACCTCGCGCTCGACGTCGCGGCGCAGCTCCCGGTACTCGCGCACGCCGCCGCGGCTCGGAACCGCGATCTGGACGAAGGCGATCCTGCCGCGCAGGTCGGGTCGCTGCTCGAGGAGGAGCTCGATGGCCTGGAAGCGCTCGTGGATGCCCTTCGTGTAGTCGAGGCGGTCGACACCGAGCAGGACGTGCCGTCCGGCGAACTGCTCACGGAGCCGGGCGAGCTCCTCCTCGGCCTCGTCGCTGGTCGCCAGATCGGCGAACGCGTCCGCGTCGATCGAGATCGGGTGCGCCGCGGTGTGCACGGTGCGTCCGTCCGGCATGTGGACGACGCTGCCGTCGCTGACCTCCCGCTCGGGGTGCAGGCGCTCGACGGCACCGAGGAAGTTGCGCCGGTACGGCTCCGTGTGGAAGGAGACGACGTCGGCTCCGAGCAGGCCGTCCAGCAGGTGCTCGCGCCACGGGAGCCGCGCGAACAGCTCCGGGGCCGGGAACGGGATGTGCAGGAAGTAGGCGATCGGCCCGGCGGGCCCCTCCTCGCGGAGGAGGCCGGGGAGCAGCATGAGGTGGTAGTCGTGTACCCACAACAGCGGCGCGCGGTCGTGGTAGGCGGTCTCTGCGGTCCGGGTGGCGAACAGGCGGTTGACCTCCGCGTAGGTGTCCCACCAGCCGCGGTCGAAGACCGGCTGCTCGACGAGGTCGTGGAAGAGCGGCCAGATGGTCCGGTTGGAGAAGCCGTGGTAGTAGCCCTGCAGCTGCGCCCGGGTGATCGAGAGCGGCGCGAGGTCGACGTCGAACCCGGCGACGCGCTCGGGCACGTCCTTGTCGCCGCCGTCCCAGCCGACCCATGCTCCGTCCACCTGCTCCATCACGGGCTGCATGGCGGTGACGAGACCACCGGTGGCCGGCTGCCAGCCCTGCGGTGTCCGACGGACCGGCAGGCGGTTCGCGGCGGTCACGAGCGGTCGTTCGAGCACCGGTGTCCTCCTGGGAGCGCACGAGCAGCGCTCTCGGGCACCCTATCGCCCCCCGGAGGGGGTCCCCCGGCCGGTCGACACGATCAGGGGCCGGGATCCAGCGTCGCGTCGACGTGCGCGTCGAAGGCGGCACGCGCCTCCTCGGTACGGGGGCCGGGCGCCGGGTACTCGGCCTCGTCGATCGCGTGCACCGGGACGACCGGCCGGGAGGCCGAGACGACGATGACCTCCTCCGCGTCGAGCACCGCGTCGAGCGGGTACACGTCGAGCTCGACGTCGACCACCCGGCGCAGACGGTCGAGCGTGATCGAGTCGAGGATCGGCAGCTGTCCGGGGTCGGGGGCGTGCCAGCTCCCATCGACCCACCAGGCGACCGCCCCGGTCGGCAGCTCGTGGACGGTGCCGTCGACGACGATCAGGGCGTCGTCCGCGTACGCGTGACGGGCCCGTCGCGCCGCGAGCATGTTGGCCGCGTAGGAGAGCGTCTTGACGCCGGTCAGCGGCGTCTCCCAGGGCAGCTCCACCGGCTGGAGCGCGATCGACCGCGGGGTGGAGAGCGGTTGCAGGATGCCGCGGACGAGCCCGCCGCGGGTGACGATGAGCTTGAGGCACCCGTCGCGCTCACCCCAGGCCACGAGGAGGTCCGCGACGACCTGGCGGAGCACCGGCACGCGGATGCCGAGGTGCTTCGCGGAGCGGCGCAGGCGCGCGAGGTGGGCGTCCAGCGCGTGGGTCCGCCCGTCGCGGACCAGCACCGCGTCGAAGACCGCGTCACCCCGGAGGAAACCGTCGTCGAGCAGCGGGACGGTCGCGTCCGCGGCGGGGATCACCCGCCCGTCCATCCACGCGATGGGGCGCGGTGTCGGTCTCGGTTCCGGTGCGCTCGGTTGTTCTGCCATGTGCACATCGTTGCACGGTCCGGCCCGCTCGCCGAACCGACCACCGGCCGGGGTCAGCCGTCCCCGCCGATCGGGCCCCGCCGCGGGCGTCCGCCACCCGCTAGCGCGGCGGCTCCGAGCACGGCGGCGGCTCCGGCTGCGGCGCCA
>CAZADJ010000195.1:0-5013 GCA_964483845.1 uncultured Actinomycetota bacterium
CGGATCGCAGGGTCGCGGCGTCCGACGAAGCGGTCGACCGCCTCCCGCTCGCTCAGCTCCGGATGCTCGCTCAGCGCGCGGTGCGCCGCGACGCGGTGGATGCCCCGCAGATCCGAGACGAGTCCCGTGTGCTGCCGCTCGGCCCACCGGTCGTCGGTCGCCACCGTGTCGAGGAGCTCTCGGAGCCGGCCCAGCCCGAGCGCCTCGTCGACCGCGGTGAACGCGTCCGCGACGCCGGCTGGCTCCCGTCCCGTCGCCCGGCTGATGCTCGCCACGTCGGGGGCGATCGCCAGGTCCGGGATGCGGGCGAGGACGGTCGCGAGGTCGGTCTCGATCCCCGCCTCGACGAGCCGCTCGGCGTGATCGGCGACCTCGTCGCTGCGCACCGGTCGGCTGCGGGCGACCTCCTCGACCTCCCGGAACGCGCCGCGGTCCGACGCGATGCGGTGCTGGAGGTCGCCGAGCCCGTCGGCGGATCTCACGTACTCGCGGGTGAGGCTCGCCAGGAGCTCGCGGAGACGGCGATCGGTCTCCAGGGCCAGTTCCGGATCACCGGTGTGATCGATGCGGTCGATCGCGTCGAAGCAGCGACCGGCGCGGACGAGCTGTCGGCTCACCCACCACGCGGCCGCGACGTCGCTCGCGTCGGCACCGAGCTCTCGGGCGAGCGCATGCACGAACGTGATGCCCATGCGGTCGACGATCTCGCTCGCGAGCTCCGTCACGATCAGTTCGCGGCGGAGGCGGTGGTGGTCCAGCAGGTCGTCGAAACGCTCGGCGAAGAGGGCCGGGAAGTAGCCGGTGAGGAGGGCACGGAGCGCCGGATCCTCGGGGAGGTCGGACGCGAGCAGCTCCCGGGTGAGGTCACGCTTCGCGGTGGCGAGCAGCACCGCGAGCTCCGGGCGCGTCAACCCCGCACCAGCATCCGCGCGGTCGGCCATCTCATCCGAGTGTGGGAGCGACTCGACCTCGCGGTCGAGCTGGTCGCGCCGCTCCAGGGACGCCATCAGCTCCTCGAGGTGCTCGATCGTGTCCGCACTCGATGCCGCCTCGACGTACAGCGCCCACGTCTGCCGGTCCACGTCCGACAGGCAGGCGGCGACCACGTCGTCGCTCACCTCGCTGAGCAGCGCGTCCCGGTCGCCCGCCGCGAGCGCGTCCCGCTCGGTGACGAGCCGCAGCAGGATCTTCAGGTTCACCTCGTGGTCGGAGATGTCGACCCCGGCGGCGTTGTCGATGAAGTCGGTGTTGAGGCGGCCGCCACGCCGCGCGTACTGGACGCGGGCGCGTTGGGTCAGCGCGAGGTTCGCGCCCTCGCCGATGACGCGCGCGCGCAGCTCGCCGGCGTCGACGCGGATCTCGGCGTTCGCGCGGTCGCCCGTCTCCTCGTCGGACTCGTCCGCGGCCTTGACGAACGTCCCGATGCCCCCGAAGAAGATGAGGTCCACCGGGCTGCGCAGCAGGCTCCGGAGCAGCGCCGGGGGTGCGAGGGTCCCGTCCTCGACGCCGAGTAGCTCACGGGCCTCGTCCGACAGGGGGATGGCCTTGTCCTCCCGCGACCACACGCCACCGCCCCGGCTGATCACGGCCGTGTCGTAGTCCTGCCAGCTCGACGAGTCGAGCGCGAAGAGGCGTCGGCGTTCCTCGTACGAGCGCGCGGGGTCGGGGTCCGGATCGATGAAGACGTCACGGTGGTCGAAGGCCGCGACGAGCTGGATCGCGTCCGAGCGGAGCATCGCGTTGCCGAACACGTCCCCGGACATGTCGCCGACCCCGATCACCCGGACCGCCTCGCGGTCGACGTCGATGCCGAGCTCGCGGAAGTGACGGCGCACGGCGACCCACGCCCCCCGTGCGGTGATCCCGAGCTCCTTGTGGTCGTAGCCCGACGAGCCGCCCGACGCGAACGCGTCACCCAGCCAGAAGCCGCGCTCCGCGGCGAGAGCGTTGGCGAAGTCCGAGAAGGTGGCCGTGCCTCGATCGGCGGCGACCACCAGGTAGGCGTCGTCCTCGTCGTGGCGGCGCACGCCGGTGGGCCCGACCACGGACCCGCCCTCGACGTCGTCGGTGATGTCCAGGAGCGCGTTGATGTAGCGCTCGTAGGCCTCCCGGGCGGCGTTCCTCGGATCCTCGGCCCCCGGCTCCGGGCGCTTCACCACGAACGCGCCCTTCGCGCCGTCGGGAACGATCAGCGCGTTCTTGAGCATCTGGGCCTGCATCAGGTCCAGCGCCTCGGCGCGGTAGTCGTCGCGGCGGTCGCTCCAGCGGATCCCACCGCGCGCGATCGGTCCGCCGCGCAGGTGGATGCCCTCGACGCTCGGTGAGTACACGAACACCTCGCGGTGGGGGACCGGCTTGGACATGCGCGGCACCGCGGCACTGTCGGCCTTCAGCGCGAGCTCGCTCGGCCTCGGATCCCGGTACCGGTTCGTGCGGACCGTGGCGTCGATCAGCCCCAACAGGTCGCGCAGGATGCGGTCCTCGTCGAGCCGCTCCACCTCGTCGAGGGCGTCGACGACCCGTTGGCGGTGCGCGCCGATCTCCTCCTCGTCCGCGGCGAGATCGGGATCGAACCGGGCGTCGAAGTAGTCGACGAGACGGCGGGCGACATCGGGGTGGGCGACCAACGCCGCGTTCTGGTAGTCGGACGTGTACACGGTGCCGACCTGCCGTCGGTACCGGCGCAGCGCCCGGAGCAGGCCCGCCTCCTCCCAGGACAGGTCGGCGTGGAGGACCAGCTGGTTCAGCGAGTCGACCTCGAGGCGGCCACGCCACGCCGCGTCGATCGCGGTCGCGAGCCGCGGGCCGTGCTCGTCCACGTCGATCGTCGCACCGTCGACGTGCACCCCGTAGTCGTGGACGTGGAGCTCTTCCTCGCCCTCACCCAGTCGGAAGGGCAGCTCCTCGGCGACCGTCAACCCGACGCTCTCCAGGATCGGGAGGATCCGCGACAGCTCGATCCCCGCCCCGGCCTTCAGGATCTTCACGCGCGTGAACCCCTGGTGCGCTCGGGGGTCCGCGTGGAAGCGGATGCGCAGGTCGTCGCCGGTGCGGAGGAGGTCGGCGAGATCGGCGACGTCCTCGACGGCGTGCGCCGGCGGGGTGTGCTCCCGGTACGTCGCCGGCAGTCGCGCACCGATCTCGACGGCGAGACGGCGACCATCGGTCTCGCCGTGCCGCTCCACGAGGAGGTCCGCGAGGTCATCCTCCCAGGTCCGGGCGATCGCGCGGATCTCCTCTCGGAGCTCCGAGAGCGGGACGTCGGGGAGCTCCCCGGTCGGTATCGGGAACGAGAACCGGGCGATGGTCTCCGGCCGATCGCCGAGGGCGAGGTCGACGTCGACGCGGGTGGTGCCGTAGCGGCTGCGGAGCAGGGACTGCACGCGACGTCGGAGGTCGGCGTCGTAGCGGTCGGGGGGGACCGACACGATGATGGAGATGGAGCCGGCCGTGGGGTCGACCCGGCGGAACACCGCGATCTCGCGCTGCTGCTCGGCGTTGAACAGGCCGACGAGGGTCTCGCGGAGGGTGTCGACGTCGAGCTCCAGCAGCTCGTCGAGCGGGAGCGCGTGGAACAGCTCGATGAGCGCGCGCTCGTCGTAGGACTTCTCGACGACGTCCTCCTGCTCGAGGATGCGGCGCAGCTTGTGCCGCAGCACCGGGACGGTGCTCGATGCCAGCGCCCGTGCCTTGCGGGAGAACAGACCGATCAGTCGGAACTGCCCCCGCGGGGACTCGTCGTCACCGATCTCCTTCACCCAGATGTTGATGAGGCGTTCGCGTTTGCGCACGGTGCTGTAGCGGTGGCTCCGCGATACGGTCAGCAGTCGGTCCGCCTCGTGGCGCTGACGCATGTGCTCGTCGGCGTCGCCGAGCGGCACCGGCTCGGCGTAGCTGGACGGCATCCGCTCCGCGAGGACCCCGAGCTCCGAGCCCGGGCGGACGCGGACGTGGGGGTCGTCTCCGAACACCTCGTACTCGCGGCAGCCGAGCAGCACGAAGTTGTCGTCGAGAACCCACTCGAGGAGGCTGGCGACCTCCTCCGCCTCCTCGGCGACGACACCTTCGGCTGCCCGTGCCCGCAGCTCGGTCGCGAGCCGCTCGACCCGACGCTGCATCGCCCCGAAGTCGCGCGTCGCGTGCACCACGTCCAGCAGCACGCCGCGGAGGGCGTCCGCGAGGTCGTCGCGCTCCGCGGGCGGGAGTCGACGGTCGATCTGCGCGTGGACGAAGGACTCCCGCTGCTCGGCGCCCCGGGCGGGGACGATCGCGCTCAGGTGCCCGTCCGGGTCGCGCTCGACGCCGAGGATCGGGTGGAAGACGCGCACCGTCTCGTACCCACGGTGGGCGAGTTCGGCGCGGATGCTCGCGACCACGAACGGGCGGTCGTCGATCAGGACCTGGATCACCGTTCCGGGGAGGTCGTCCCGCTCCGCGGGCGCGTCGGCCCCGGCGACCCTGATCGCGAGCTCCCCGGGCTCACGGTGGAGGAGGAAGCGGAAGCCGTCCGCCAGCTGGGCGACGAGGGTGTCCGGGTGAGCGGCCTCGAGCTGCTCCTTCGGGATGCGCCGGACCACCGCCCGACCGAACTCGCGGGCGAGCGGGCGCTGTCCCTCCTCGACCGACGCAGCGAGACCATCGAGGAGTCGCTCGAGCAGCGGCTCCTCCGCCGCCGCGGTGCGCTCGATCACCGTGGTCGGGCTCCCGTCCTGGCCATCCGTCAGCCTAACCGCTGCCGGGTCGTCACCGTCGTCGGAGCGTCGTCCGTCCGCCGCGCCCGACCGACCGGGTCGAGGAGGTGGCGGAGGCGGCGCGCGTCGCCGCGTCGGCCGCCGCGCGTGGGTCGAGACGATCCGGGAACGCGACAGGCGCCCCGCAGGGCGCCTGGTCGACGGTGTCGCTCACCGGGCCGTCACAGCTCGGCGAGCTCCCTGGCCATCCGCGACTTGCGGTTCGCGGCCTTGTTGCGGTGGATCACGTTCTTGCTCGCGGCCTTGTCCAGCTGGCGGCACG
>CAZADJ010000196.1:0-5010 GCA_964483845.1 uncultured Actinomycetota bacterium
AGCCACACCAGCCCCCGTCGCGCGTCCGCCTCGCGCACCCGCTCGTAGGAGGTCGCCGGATCGCCGGGCGGGTCGGCCCAGCCGAACTCGTCGAGCCAGATCGCACCGGTGTAGGTCGGCATCAGGTCGATCTCGCGGAACTCGACGGCGCGACGGGTGTCGGCGGCGTGCCCGAACGTCACGACCTCCGTCGACCACCCCTCGGCCCCGAGCAGCTCCGCGAGCACGTGTCCGAGGAGCAGCGTCTCCTGGTCGTCGCCGACCCCGATGCGGAGCGCGTCCTCCTCGGCCTCGACGTCGCCCCGGTCCTGTAGCACGGCGAGCGCAACGACCGCGGCCACGACGGCCACGGCGATCGCGGGGAGGACGTTGCGGAGGCGCACGGGCACAGGGTGCCATCACGATGCCGTCGGTACCCTCGCCGGCGAGCCGAGGACAGGATCACCGTGCCTCCTGGTCACCTCCCCCGTCCAGCTCCACGCCCGGGATCACGCTCCGGATCACGCTCCGGCGGCCCGAGGTGGGGGACGGAGATCTCGCGTCGGTCGTTGCTGCGCGGCGTGGGCGCAGCGGGACTGGCCGGGTTGCTCGCCGCCTGCGGGGTCAGCGAGGAGACGCCGCCGAGCGCCGCCGACCCGGACGGCGAGGACCCGCAGCTGCGCAGCCTGCAGGCGGTGGGCGCCGACCGACCGCTCGACCTCATGCTCGTCCTGCCCGCCGCGGAGTTCGTGGTCGGCGAGGACCGCCGCTTCGTCTTCGGGCTCGCCACCCAGGACCGCGAGTTCCTCAGCGGCCTCGACGTGGAGGTCAGCCTGGTCAGCGACGGCGACTTCGAGGTCGTCGACGGACCCCGGTCGGCGACGGCACACGAGGACTTCGGTGCGCTGGGCGTGTACGCCGCCCGCCTGTCGTACCCGCGTCCGGGGATCTACCGGGTGGCCGCGGTCACCCCGGACGCAGCCGCCGTCGGTGCGCTCCAGGTGATCGAGCCGGAGGCCAGCGGGGTGCCGCAGCTGGGCGAGGAGTTCCCCACCACGCCGACGCCGACCGCGGACGACCCCGGTGATCTCGCCGAGCTGTGCACCCGGGACCCCGACTGCTCGATGCACGACGTCTCGCTGGACGAGGCGCTGCAGGAGGGGCGGCCGGTCGTCCTCAGCGTCGCGACGCCCGCCTACTGCGCGACCGCGATCTGCGGTCCGGTCGTCGACGTGATCGAGGAGGTCAAGGACGCGGCCGGCCGCGACGACGTCGCCTGGATCCACGTCGAGGTGTACGAGGACGCGGGCAACACACCGACCGAGCTGGTCACGTCCCTCGGCCTGCCGTCGGAGCCGTGGACGTTCTTCATCGACGCGGACGGGATCGTCGCGGACCGCCTCGAGGGACCGACCCCCCACGAGATCGTGAACGAGGCTCTCGCGACCATCTGAGCGGTCCCGAACCGACCGGCGGTCGCACCGGCCGCCGGTCAATCCAGGGACTCGGCGGCGATCGTTCGGCGCAGCTCCCAGGCGGCCGCGCCGGGATCGTCGTCCGGCAGCGAGCCCGCCACCGCGACCAGACGTCGCGCGCCCAGGCCGACGAGCCGCGTCGCCTCGTCGATCGCGCCGAGGGAGGCGAACCACGGGTGGCTCGCCCAGCGCGCCGCGTGGGACACCAGCTCGTCGCGGTCGGCCGCCGAGCGGTCCTCGCCGACGACCAGCAGGTCGACGTCCTCGTCCCCGGACGCGTCGACCGCCATCGAACTGCGGGTCGCGCGGCCGATCAGCAGGTCCGGTCCGACCACCGAGCGTGCCCGGTCGGGGTGCATGTCGACCGCACCGAGGTGCACCCCGTCGGCTCCCACCTGGACGGCGAGGCCCGGCAAGCGGTCGACGAGGAACAGCGCGCCCACCTCGTCGCAGACGCGCCGGAACACGTCGGCCGCGGCGCGCAGCTCGTCCTCGGTGGCGGTGTCGTCGCGCAGCCGCAGCACGTCCACGGACGCCGCCCCCAGCGCGGTCAGGTGTTCGGCCAGCACCTCGCGCGGCCGACGGGCGTCCACGACCGCGCCCAGCCGCGCGTCGGCGAGACGCGCCTGACGACGCTCGCCGACGGGTGAGACGCTCGGGAACGGCGCGTCCGTGGGGGTCACGGGCGCCCTCCACGTCGGTCCGAGCGATGCCGGCTCCGCGGTGGGATCAGCCCGACGTCGTCGCCGGCCAGGCGCTCGCCCCGGTCGCCGGCGCGCAGCATCCCGGCGAACGCGGATCGGGCCACGACGACGACCCCGGTGATCCCGAGCCCCACCGCGCCGACCCCGAGCCACAGGCCGGTCGCGGCCCGGCCGGTGACCGTGAGCGTGACGACGGGCCCGGCGACGGCGACCCCGGTCCAGGCGGCGGCGACGATCCCGAGCCGCCGTGCCAACCGACGCCAGTCGATCAGCGCGGGATCCCGCTCGGCGCCCGGCCCGCCGCTCCGGGTCCGGTCCTGGTCCACGGTCGTCCCCTCCCCGCTCAGAGGTCGGGCGCGTTCAGCCGGAGGTCGAGTCGGGACAAGGTCCGCTGCACCTCCGCGCGGACGGCCTCGGCGTCGACCGGCACCTTCACGTCGTAGCGCGGGTACAGCTCGTGCATCGAGGTCTCGCCGGCGCCGAGCATCATGTCGCGCTCCTCGAAGAACTCGCCGAGCTCGACCACCCAGGTGAAGACGAGCTCGTCGTCGCCGTGGTGGTGCACGACGAAGGTGACGAACCGGTTGTAGGCGAGCACCCACTGCCGCCCGCCCATGCGGCTCTCCCCCTGGTCCACGAAGCCGAGCTCGCTGAGCTCCGCGTCGATGCGCTCCGCCACCTCCGTCGCCTCCCACGTCGTCGGCTGGGCCCAGCGTAGGGCGGCGCCCGCCGCACCTCCTTGCCTGCGCCGCGATCGCTCGGCAGGGTCCCGTCCATGGCCGTCAGGGTCCTGTTCAGCCTCGTCGCGCTCGCCGCGCTGCTCGTGGCGTGCAGCGGTGACGGCGGATCCGACGAGGCCGCTGAGGACGTCGGGGGCGGCGACGAGGTCCGGCAGGAGCTGCTCCAGCGGGTCGAGGCGCTCGAGGACGCGATCGCCGACGACGAACTCGCCGGGGACCTGTCCGGGCTCGAGGAGCGCCTCGCGGAGCTCGAGGACCAGCTGGTCGGACTCGAGGACCGCCTACGGTCGGTCGACGAGGGGCTCGACGCGGAGGCGACGGCCCGTGAGACCACCGTCGCGGAGCTCCGCGGCCTCGTGATCGAGCTGCGTGAGGCCGTCCAGGCCGTGGAGGGCAGCGTCGGTGCGGTCCGCGGTGACCTGGACAGCGTCCGCTCCGACCACAACCAGCTCCGCTCCGACCACAACCTCCTCGAACAGCGGTTCCGCGACCACCAGGGTCACCCGCCGGGCTGATCGGCCGCGGGCCGCTGACCGGGGAGCCTCGTCGGCGCGAGCGGGTCCAGGTCCTACGATGCCGGCCGTGCCTGACGATGCCCGCGCCCGGACCGCGACGCCGCTCGGCGGCCGCTACCGCCTCGTGCGTGAGATCGCACGGGGTGGCATGGCGACCGTCCACCTCGCACGGGATGAGACCCTGGACCGCGAGGTGGCGGTCAAGGTGCTCCACCGCCACCTCGCCGAGGACCGCGTCTTCGTGGACCGCTTCCTGCGCGAGGCGCGCGCGGCGGCCCGTCTGAGTCACCCGAACGTGGTCGCCGTCTACGACTGGGGCGAGGACGACGGCGACTCGTACCTGGTCATGGAGCACGTCGACGGGCCGAGCCTGCGGCGGGTTCTCAGCGAGCGGCACCGCCTCGCGGCCGCGGAGGCGGCCGCGGTGCTGGCACCCGCCGCCCGCGGGATCGGGGCAGCGCACGCCCAGGACGTGGTCCACCGCGACGTCAAGCCGGAGAACATCCTGATCGCCGGCGACGGCACCGTGAAGGTCACCGACTTCGGTCTCGCGAAGGCCACCGCCGCCACCACGCAGACCTTCGCGCCCGGGTCCCTCGTGGGCTCCCCCCACTACCTGGCTCCGGAGGCGGTCAGCGACGAGCCGGTCGGGGTGCGCGCCGACGTCTACGCGCTCGGGATCGTCCTCTACGAGGCGGTGGTCGGCCGTCCGCCGTTCGAGGGCGACTCCGCGTACGGCACGGCGATGCGCCACGCCACGGACTCGGTCCCACCGCCCTCACGAGCGGTGCCGGTCCCCGACGCGCTCGACGCGCTGGTCGCACAGGCCACCGCTCGCGACCCCGACGACCGACACCCGGACGCTGCCGCCTTCGAGGCGGCCCTGCGCGCGGCGGTCCCGCCCGGGGACGTGCCCGAGGCCGCTCCCGCCTACCACACGCTCGTCATCCCCCCGGAGACGAGCGAGACGGTCGTGCCCGGGCCACGCTCCGTGCGGACGCCCCCACCGCCCCGGTCCGCCGAGGCGTCGAGCGCGGGCGTCGTCACCGATCCGGACGGAGACGGCGACCCGGGCGGGCCCCGAGACGACGGGTCGGACGGCGCCGCGACGTCGGACATCACCGCACGGGCCGTCCCGACGCCCGACGCCGACGTGGCCGGGACCCCGCACGGGGACGGCACCGTCGACGACGCCGAGAGCCGTCCGACGGCCGCCCGCGGGGGTCGCCGTCGCTGGGCGGTCGTGGTCGCCGCCCTCGCGGTCCTCGCCGCGCTCGGAGGCGGGCTGGCGCTGGCCTGGCACACGGTGATCGCCCCGGTCGAGCAGATCCCGCCCGTCGAGGGCGCCACCGTCGACGACGCGCTCGTGACCCTGACCGAGGCCGGCTTCGATCCGGCGGTCGGCGACGTGGTCCCGTTCGACCCCGAGGTCGAGCCCGGCATCGTCCTCGCCCAGGAGCCGACCGGACAGGCCCGGATCGGGACGCGCGTGGAGCTCACCGTCGCCGGCGAACCCGACGAGGTCAGCGTCCCCGAGGTCGCCGGGATGGAGGAGGACGACGCGGTCGCGGAGCTCGCGGCCCACGACCTCGAGGCG
>CAZADJ010000197.1:0-2158 GCA_964483845.1 uncultured Actinomycetota bacterium
CCCCATCCGATCCACCGATCCGCCGCAGCCGCACGTGGCGGGCGGACCGAATCGAGGATCCCATGCCGAAGAGCGACAAGCGTCCGGGCATCACGCTGGCTTGCACCGAGTGCAAGGAGCGCAACTACATCACGACGAAGAACCGTCAGAACCAGCGCGAACGCCTCGAGCTGCGCAAGTTCTGTCCCCGGTGCCGCACCCACGTGCTGCACAAGGAGACCCGCTGAGCGGATCGGGGGCCCACGGACGCGCGAGGCACCGCTGGCGGGGAGCGGGAGACGGAGGCGACAGGTGGCACTGAACCGGGAGAAGATCGGCGCGGAGTACGACCCGTACCGCTACGAGGTGAGTCGGGAGAAGATCCGTGAGTACGCGACGGCGCTCGGCGAGAGCGATCCGCGCTACTTCAGCGAGGGGGACGACTGCGTCGCCCCGCCGACGTTCGTGGCGTGCTTCACCATCGTCAGGGCCGGCGCGCAGATGTTCGCCGACCCGGACCTGGGGGCACACATGACCCTCGTTCACGGCGCGCAGGCCTACGAGTTCGGTGAGCGCCCGCTCCGGCCCGGCGACGTGATCGTGTGCACACCCCGGATCGGCGACATCACCCACCGGAGGCGCAACGAGTTCCTGACGCTCGAGGTCGACTGCCGCTTCGAGGACACCGACGAGCGGGCGGTCCTGTCGAGGAACACCATCGTCTTCCTCGGCTCCGCCCCGCAGGAGGAGACCGCCGATGCCTGAGCAGATCACGGAGGGCACCGAGCTGCCACCCCTGACCCAGCAGGTCGACCTGACGAACTCGGTGCAGTACGCGGGTGCCTCGGGCGACTACAACCCCCTGCACTACGACCCGTCGTTCGCCGAGAACGTCAGCCCCACCGGCGGCGTCATCGCGCACGGCATGTACTCGATGGGGCTGGCCTCCCGGGTGCTGACCGGCTGGGCCGGCGGCCCGGAGCAGGTGCTCGCGATCGAGGTGCGGTTCACCAAGCCGTGGCCGATGGGCGCCTCGGCGACGTTCGGCGGGACCGTCACCGACATCGACGACGGGATCGCCACCGTCCGGTTGTGGGGCCGCCGGGACGAGGACGAGGTCGCGATCCTGAAGGGGACCGGTCGGGTCCGGATCGGACCCGGGTGAGCCGACCGCGGGACCGGCGGTTGCCGGGTGCGCCTCGACCGGGATACCCTGCCGTTGCTGCCCCCGGCGGGCAGCGTTCTTGTCTCCCCGGGAGCCCGGACCGAGGGCTCCGCCGGAGGCGATGCGCTGTCCGACCGTGCGTGACCGTGTGACGACCGAGACGCCGTCCACCGCGACGGCGATCGAGGTGGGATCCGGGAGCGTCGGTGGGGGTCGTCCCACTTCCGTGAACGGATGTGAACGGAGGGGAGTAGCTCAATTTGGCAGAGTTCCGGTCTCCAAAACCGGCGGTTGTGGGTTCGAGTCCCACCTCCCCTGCCAGGCCCGGGCTGTGAGGGGCGGAGCGGATGCCACGCTCCGCGGGCGAGGCGGCCGCACGAGCGCGGGCGCCGCTGCCCGACCGGTCCGGCACCACGCTGACGACGCGACGAGGCAACGATGGCCGACCGTGAGTTCCGCCGCCGCAAGGAGGAGGAGGAAGCCTACGCCGAGGACCTGCGCGAGGCGCAGGAGCTCGGTGCCGGCGCGCCGATCGAGCGCGAGCGCACGCCGCCGAAGGAGTACCTGGAGGAGGTCCGTGGTGAGCTGCGCAAGGTCGCCTGGCCGAACCGCCAGGAGGTCACCAACTACACCGTGGTCGTGCTCGTCGCCACCGCCTTCCTCATGGCGGCCGTCTTCGGCATGGACTACGTCTTCCAGCGCGTCGTCGACCTGATATACGGGCTCTGACATGACCGACGAGAACGCCCCACAGCAGACCGCGGACGCGGACGAGGCCCCGGCCGACGAGCCGGCGTCCTCGGCGTCGGACGCGGCCGCTCCCGACGCGCCCGACCGTCCGTTCGCGGCGGACGAGGACGACCTGCCCTCCTCGGGCGAGTCCGACGCCGCGCCGCGGGACGCGGTCGCCCAGGAGGCCGGCGAGGTCGCCCCCGACGCCCAGGACCAGCCGGCCGAGGCCGCGACCGACGCGCCCGAGCTGAGCGAGGAGGAGCACGCCGAGGGTCTCGGCGA
>CAZADJ010000197.1:2258-4984 GCA_964483845.1 uncultured Actinomycetota bacterium
GAGCTGCTCCGGCTGGCCGGCGACATCTACGTCGTCCACACCTACTCCGGCTACGAACAGCGCGTGAAGGACAACCTGGAGAACCGGGTCAAGGCGCTCGACCTCGAGGACGCGATCTACGAGATCATCATCCCGACCGAAGAGGTCACCGAGTTCAAGAAGGGCAAGAAGCAGACGGTCGAGAAGAAGGTCTTCCCCGGCTACGTCCTCGTGCGCATGGACATGGACAAGGACACCTGGGGCGTGGTCCGCAACACCCCCGCCGTGACCGGGTTCGTCGGGACCCAGGGTTCCGAGCCGCTGCCGCTGTCCATGCGCGAGGTGCAGGAGATCCTGTCCCTCCCCGACGAGTACCGCGAGGAGACCGAGGAGGAGGACGAGGAGGAGGCCGCCGAGCCGGTCGCCGAGATCGACCTCGAGGTCGACGAGACCATCCGGGTCACCTCGGGGCCGTTCGCCGACTTCACCGGCACCATCGCCGAGATCAACCTGGACCAGTCGAAGCTGAAGGTGCTCGTCTCGATCTTCGGCCGGGAGACCCCGGTCGAGCTCGGCTTCGACCAGGTCGCGAAGCTGTAACCGTCGTCACACCGACGTGGGAGGTGGCCCCCGCGCCACCGCTCGCACCACGAGGAGAGAACCAGCATGGCGAAGAAGGTCATCGGCCTCATCAAGCTCCAGATCCCCGCCGGCCAGGCGACACCCGCCCCGCCGGTCGGGCCCGCGCTGGGCCAGCACGGGGTGAACATCATGGAGTTCTGCAAGGCGTTCAACGAACGCACCTCCGCTCAGCAGGGCGACGTCATCCCCGTCGAGATCACCGTCTTCGAGGATCGCTCGTTCACCTTCATCACCAAGACGCCGCCGGCGGCCGAGCTGCTGAAGAAGGCCGCGCGGATCGCGAAGGGCTCCGGCGAGCCCCAGAACCCCGTCGCGACGGTGAAGCGTGATCAGGTCCGCGAGATCGCCGAGCGCAAGATGCCCGACCTGAACGCGATCGACGTCGACGGTGCGATGAAGATCGTCGAGGGGACCGCACGGTCCATGGGCATCGTCGTCGAGGACTGACCCGACCCACCGGGCACGCCAGACCGCCAGCGACGGAAGCGACGTCGTGGGAGGCCCGGGCAGATCACGGGCCGCCGGCACCACGCGAGGAGGCACCACATGGCCAGGAGAGGCAGGAAGTACCGCGAGGCGCTCGACCGTTTCGATCGCGAGGAGCGCTACGGGCCGCAGCGCGCGTTCAGGATCCTGAAGGACACGATCTCGGTGGGCTTCGACCCGACGGTGGACATCGCGTTCCGCCTCGGCGTGGATCCGCGCCAGGCCGACCAGATGGTCCGCGGCGCGGTCGTGCTCCCCCACGGCACCGGCAAGGAGGCGACCGTCGCGGTCGTCGCCGCCGGCCAGAAGGCGACCGAGGCCGAGGAGGCCGGCGCCGATCACGTCGGGTCCGACGAGCTCGTCGAGCGCCTCGGCGAGGGCGAGCTGATCGAGGAGCTCGACGCGGTCATCGCCACCCCCGATCAGATGAGCAAGCTCGGCCGGCTCGGCAAGCTGCTCGGTCCGCGCGGGCTCATGCCGAACCCGAAGTCGGGCACGGTGACGATGGACGTCGGTCGGGCCGTCTCCGACGTCAAGGCCGGGAAGGTCGAGTACCGCTCCGACCGACAGGGAAACGTGCACGCCGTCCTCGGACGGGGCTCGTTCACGTTGGAGCAGCTGCTCGAGAACTACGAGGCCCTGGTCGACGAGATCGTCCGGCAGCGCCCGGCGGCGGCCAAGGGTCGTTACCTGCGCAACATCACCGTCTCCACCACGATGGGGCCGGGGATCAAGATCGACCCGACGAAGACCCACGAGCTCCTGGAGGACGAGGAAGGGGAGCTCGAGCCCGAGCTCGCCGCCGCGCTGGACGCGGAGCCGAGCTGACCGTACCCTCGCACGCTGATAACGACGCCGCAGACCGCGAGGTCCTCCCACCGCACCGCGAGGTGCCGGGGGAGCGAAGGTGGTACGCGCTACCCGGCCCGCGCAGGCACGCATCGGAACGGTCCGACCGACCACGGTCGATCCTCCGTCCGGGACGCGCCCTCTGCGGTCACGCAGGGGGCGTTGCTACGTCCCGCGTGACCCCACGGTGTCACGAGCGCGGTCGACGAGACTCGAGACGGAGGAGGTCCACGTGGCCAGTCCGGAGAAGGTGGCGGTCGTCGACGAGGTCCGTGAGGAGCTCTCGGAGAACCCCGCGACGCTGCTCACCGAGTACCGGGGTCTCTCCGTCGGGGACATGGCCGAGCTGCGCGCGGCCCTGCGTGAGGCGGGTGCCCGCTACGTCGTGGTGAAGAACACGCTCGCTCGCATCGCCGCGCGTGACGCCGGCTACGAGTCGCTCGAGGACCTCTTCACCGGACCGACCGCGCTCACCTACTGCGGCGACGACCCGGTGCGCCCGGCCAAGGCGCTGC
Organism: uncultured Actinomycetota bacterium; assembly: GCA_964483845.1. Classification (GTDB taxonomy): domain Bacteria; phylum Actinomycetota; class Nitriliruptoria; order Nitriliruptorales; family JAHWKO01; genus CAZADJ01. Next base: position 4,730 of record CAZADJ010000197.1, read on the forward strand.
GGCGGTTCGCCAAGGACCACCCCGAGCTCGTGGTCAAGGGCGGGGTCCTCGAGGGTCGCGTCGTCGATGCGGACACCGCCGAGGGGCTCGCTGATCTCCGGACCCGCGAGGAGCTGCTGGAGCGCTTCACGCAGCTGCTGTACGGCGCGCTCGCGAACACCGCGAGCCTGATGCAGGCCCCGATCCGCGACATGGCCCGGCTGGTGGCCGCGCTCGAGGAGGAGGGCGTCAACCCACCGGGTGAACCGACCGACG
>CAZADJ010000198.1:0-4966 GCA_964483845.1 uncultured Actinomycetota bacterium
ACCCCGAGCTCACGCCTCGCCGGACGCGGTGAGTTGCTCGTCGACGAGCGACTCGACCTCGTCGGCCTCGCGACCGAGGGCGTCGGCGAGCTCGTTGACCGTCCGGGTCCGCGCCTCGTCGAGCATGCGCTGGTCCGCGGTGAGCAGGTCGCGGTCCCGCGACCACGCTGCGAGGTCGCGGACCACCTCGGCGACCTCGCACGCGTCGCCGGAGCGGATGCGCCGCTGGTTGCGCGCCCGCCGCTTCTGCCACGACTCGGACAGCTCCTCCGGGGGCGCCGCGAGGGTCTCGAGGATCGCATCGACCTGATCCTGTCCGGCGGTGGCCCGCACGCCGAGCTCCTCGAGGGACTCGATCGGGACGCGCAGCACGAGATCCTCGTCCGCGTGGCGCAGCACGACGTAGCGACGGGAGGTCCCGCCGACGGTGCGCTCCTCGACGTCGATGACGGTGGCCGTGCCGTGCTGCGGGTGCACCACCACGTCCCCGGGGGAGAAGTCCACGACCCCACCTCCGATCCTCGCCGCTCAGCCTAGGAACCTGCCGCGGCGATTTCCGCGAGGTGGGGCGGCCACCCGTCTCACGTGCTCAGTGGACGACGACCGGGGTGGCTTCGGTGACGTGGCCGCGGCTCCACAGCAGGTCCATCGCCTCGAGCGTCACGCGGACGCAGCCCGACGACGCGGGCTCGGCGGGCACCTCGGTGTAGCCGTGGATCGCGATCCCCCCGTTGAAGTACGCGGGGCGGTACAGGTCGCCGAGCGGCGCCTGCCGCCAGCCGTCGATGCGACGGTCGATCCGGTAGCTGCCCGTGGGTGTGGTCGCGACGCGGGTGCCCCCCTCGGGGTGCTCGTAGGTCCCGCCGTGGCCGGTGGAGACGTGGAGCACCACCTCGACCGTCCCGCCCGTCACGACGCGCAGGACCTGACGGTCGAGATCCACCTCGATGTGGTCGCCGGGGCCGGCGTGGGATCGAGGTCGCGCGGCGGTCTCGAGCGCGCTGCGGACCTGTGGACCGGCGAGGCCGTCACGCGCGAGTCCCTCCTCGCCCTGGAAGGCGAGCACCGCCTGGCGGGTCAGCTCGTCGTAGGCGCCGTCGACCGGGCCGAGCCAGTACCCGAGCCCGTCGAGGTCGCGCTGGAGCGCCTCGACCGCGGGACCGCTGTCGCCGGGACGCAGCGTCTCGGGCTCGTCCGGTACCTCGGCCCGCCGGTCGGAGAGGTCCGTGGCGAGGTCCTCGGGGTGGCGTGGTTCGTCCGACACGGTCGCCTCACGGTCGACGGGCGTCCCGTCGTCGTGGGCGTCGTCCGTCGGCTCCCCGTCCCCGTCGGCGGACCGGACGGTCGGGTCCGCGAGGGCGGAGATGTCATCGGCCAGCGAGCCGAGGTCGAGGGCGCGGTCCTCCTCTCCGAGTGCGGTCGCGGCTCCGGTGAGCGCGAGCACGACGCCCACGGCCGTCGCGAGGAGGACGGCCGTGCTCCACGGGTGTCTCGTCGGGTGTCGCATCGGGGTGCGCGCAGATCGCTGACGCTGCGTCCACCCGTGGTTGTCGCACGCGCCCTGCACGGTTCACGGCGTGCGCTGAGCGCACGCCGTGAGGTCGAGGTGAGGTCCGGGCCGGCGTCAGGTCTTGTCGCCGGTGCGCACGATGAGGACCGGGCAGTTCGCGTGTCGGCTGACCTGCTCGCTCACCGACCCGAGCCGGAGCCCGGCGAAGCCGCCGCGACCCCGCGAGCCGACGACCATGAGGTCAGCGCCCTTCGAGCGCTCGACGAGCGCGTGCGAGGGCCGCTTGTCGGCGGCGACCGTCCACTCGACGTCGAGGTCGGACGTGTCGACGTCCACGCCGTCGAGCCACTTGCGCAGCTCCGCACGCGCCTTCTCGCGCTCGCCCTCGACGTCGGCCTGGTCGTCGCCGCGCTCGACGGGGACCGGGAAGGCCGCCCAGGGCTCCGGCGGCGGGAAGACGTACACCACCTCGAGGGTCGCGTCCCGCCACCGGGCCTCGTCGGCTGCGCGCTGCAGCGCTTCGATGGATGCAGGTGAGGTGTCCACACCTACGACGATGCGTGCCATGTCGGTCTCCTCCTGTGATCTCTCGGTCAGGGGGTGGCCGGGACCATCAGGTCCCGGGCCCCTCCGTCCGCCCGTGGGTGGCGGGCTCCGCGCTGGGTCGCTCCTCGGGTCCGGTGTCCAGCTCCTGCTTGCCGAACAGGGACTGGTCCGGGACCCGCGTCATCGGGACCCCCTTCGCTTCGCCACGCAGCCCCTTGATGAGCCCGATCATCACGAAGAGGAGCACGATCGCGAACGGCAACCCCGTCGAGACCGACCCCGCCTGCAGCGCGCTGAGCGCGGCGTCACCTCCGGCGATCAGCAGGATCGCGGCGACGACACCCTCGAGCAGCGCCCAGAAGATGCGTTGTGGCTTCGGCGGGTCCGGGTCGCCGCCGGCGGCGATCATGTCGATCACGAACGAGCCGGAGTCCGAGCTCGTCACGAAGAAGACGGCGATCACGATGATCGTCACGATCGACGTCAGCGTCGCCAGCGGCATGGCCGAGAGGAGCTCGAACATCGCCACCGAGGCGTCGAAGCCCGCTTCCTCCATCGCGCCGTAGATGTCGACGGTGCCATCCTGCTGGAACTGGATCGCGGTGTTCCCGAAGACCGTGAACCAGAGGAACGAGACGGCGACGGGGACGAAGAGCACGCCGAGGATGAACTCGCGGATCGTCCGGCCGCGCGAGATCCGCGCGATGAACATCCCGACGAACGGCGACCACGAGATCCACCACGCCCAGTAGAAGATGGTCCAGGCGCCGAGCCAGTCCTCACCCTCGTAGGTCCCGCTCCAGAACAGCGTGTCGATGAAGTTCTGCGCGTACCCGCCGATGTTCTCCACGTAGCCGCTGAGGATGAGGATGGTCGGTCCCACCAGGGCGACGAAGGCGAGCAGGGCGGCGGCGAGCATGATGTTGAACTGCGACAGCCGACGGATCCCGACGTCGAGGCCGGTGAACACCGAGATGGTGGCGATCACCGTGATGACCGCGATGATCGCGACCTGCGCGTTCGTCCCTATCGCGGTGTCGAAGACGAAGTTCAGCCCCGCGTTGATCTGCATCGCACCGAGGCCGAGGGAGGTCGCGATCCCGAACATCGTGGCCACGATCGCGACGATGTCGACGATGTTGCCGATCCAGCCGTGGATGCGCTCGCCGATCAGCGGGTAGAGGGCCGAGCGCACCGTCAGCGGCAGGTTGTGGCGGAACCCGAAGTAGGCGAGCGACAGGCCGAGCACCGCGTAGATCCCCCAGGCCACGAGCCCCCAGTGGTGGAAGGTGAGCACCATCGCGTCGCGCGCTGCCTCGACGGTCTCGCCTGTGACCCGGGGCGCGTCGACGTAGTGGAATATCGGCTCTGCGACGCCCCAGAAGACCAGGCCGATCCCCATCCCCGCGCTGAACAGCATCGCGAACCACGTGAGGTAGCTGTACCGCGGGCGACTGTCGTCGGGCCCGAGCCGGATGCTGCCCGGCTTCCCGATCATCAGCCAGATGCAGAAGATGACGAACAGGGCGACCGAGACGACGAAGAACCAGCCGAAGTTGCCGGTGATCCACCCGAGGGTCTCGCCGAGCGTCTCGCCGGCGAGGTCCGGGGTCACCGCCCCGAAGACGACGACGGCCAGGATCAGCAACGCCGACACCGGGAACACCACCGGGTGCATGTGCTGGCGCTGTTCGCGGATCTTCTCGGACAGTGACATGTCGCGACTCCCTTGTACGCGTGGCACGTGGTCCGCTCGACAGGCGCGATCCGCGCACACGCTGGGTCGGACGACTCACCGTCTTCGCTCACGTCCGACCGGTCGTGTGGAGCTCCCGGCCTGGAGCCTCGCCGCCCCGTGCGCCCCAGGACCCCGCTCCCTGTCCACTGATGAACTTAGACGACCGAGCGGCGATATTCCAGGGGTTCCTGGCGTCGGCGTCGACGACCGGGTCGCCCCCGGGTCGGTTCTCCGGTCGGTCACCGCTCCACGGGCGGGCGCGGTGCGCGCTATCGTCACGCGCCGTCGGGACCGCCAACGCGGGAGGAGCCTGGTCTGAGACTCCACCTGTGCGGGGTCCGCGGCTCCACCCCGGCCCCGGGGCCCGAGTTCGTCCGCTACGGCGGACACACCTCCTGTGTCGCGATCGCACACGACGGTCGGGCGCCGAACCTCCTCATCGACGCCGGCACCGGGATCCGTCGGGTCTGGGAGGTCCTCGGGGGCGCGCCGTTCGACGGGTCGATCCTGCTCGGCCACCTGCACTGGGACCACACCACCGGACTCCCGTTCTTCGCGGCCGGGGACGATCCGGATGCGCGCGTCGACCTCTACCTGCCCGAGCAGGACGGCGAGCCGGAGGAGGTCCTGGCCCGGGCGATGTCGCCGCCGCACTTCCCGATCCGGCCCGCGCAGCTGCGGGGCAGCTGGCGCTTCCACCACCTGCCGGAGGGGGTGCACGAGATCGAGGGCTTCGAGGTGCTCGCGCGCGAGATCCCGCACAAGGGCGGCCGCACCTTCGGCTACCGCGTCTCCGACGGCCGGTCGGCGATCGCCTACCTCTCCGACCACCACCCGACCGGGCTCGGCGACGGCTCGGACGGGATCGGCGTCCTCCACGAGGCGGCGCGCACGCTGGCTGACGGTGTGGACCTGCTGCTCCACGACGCCCAGTACACGGCCGAGGAGTTCGCGGAGCGGGCCGAGTTCGGCCACTCGGTCGTGGACTACCCGGTGCGCCTCGGCGAGGTCTGCAACGTCGCCCGCGTCGTCCTCTTCCACCACGACCCCGCGCACACCGACGCCGAGATCGATGCGATCCTCGTCGGTCTCCGGGGAGCCACGGTCCCGGTGGTCGCCGCGGTCGAGGGCGACGTGTACTCCGTACCCGAGCAGCCCGACGGCGCTCGACG
>CAZADJ010000199.1:0-4963 GCA_964483845.1 uncultured Actinomycetota bacterium
AGCTGGAGGTGGCGAGCACCCCATCGCCGCTGAGTGCGACGCCGGGGACGCCGCCCGTGTGGGTGACGAGACGGAAGATCACCGCGTCCTCCACCGGCTCGCCCTCGACCAACGCGGGGACGTCCAGGACGAGTGTGCGCCCGTGCTGCCCGCCGATGGCCAGCTGACGTCCGTCGGGGCCGAAGGCGAGGCTCAGCGGGAGATCCCCGACGAGCTGCACGCTCGCCACGAGATCCCCCGCGACGAGGTCGTAGATCTCGACCGCCTCGACGCCGGGGTCGTTCGTGGCGAGGTAGCGCCCGCCCTCGAGCGGCCCATCGGGGTTGAAGGCGTGCGCGGGCCCCCACGCGTGCCGATCGCCGAGGTCGTACAGCTCGTCCCCGGAGGACGGATCGATCACGCGGCTGCGCAGCTCCGCGCCCTCGGGCGCGTCGTCGGGGCTGCAGAGCCGCACCCCGTCTAGCAGGACCGCGGAACCGTCGTGGCTCAGCGCCTTGGGGATGGTGCAAGACGGGAGCGCCACCCGCGCAGCGCCGTCGTCGGTGAGGTCGCCGACCCAGGCCTCGCCCTCGACGTCCACCCACGCCATCAGCGACCAGTCCCGAGCGACCTGCACGGCATCGAACCACCCGAGGCCCGGGTGCGGGTCGGCGAGGGATCCGAGCACCTCGCCGCCGGTTCCGTCGACGACGCGGAACTCGCCACCTTCCGACCCGAAGGTGACCGCGACCACGGCACCGTCGGGAGACACGCTGATCGCCGCGGGGACTGCGGCTCCGGCTGCGTCGAGTGCGAGTGCACCGACATCGGCCGGTCCCGCAGTTGTGACGTCCCAGACCCGGGTCTCGCCCTCACCGCTCACGCTGACGAGGTGCCCGCCGGTGGGGGCGAAGGCGGCGCCCCAGACCGCGCCGGTGTGACCGAGCAGGTCGAGCACCTCGGAGCCGTCGTCGACGTCGAGCAGAGCGAGTTCCCCGGTGTTGCCGCCGGTTGCGACGGTCCCGGTGTACGGATCGATGTCCTGGACGAACATCGTCGCCGTCTCGGTCGACCACAGCCGCTCACCCGAGACGAGGTCCCAGCCCTGGACCACGCGCTCGGGTTGCGACGCGACCACGAGCCTCCCGAGGTCGTGGTCCACGGCCATCGCTAACCCAAAGGACAGGCCGGTCGTCAGCTCCCCCACCTCCTCCCCGGAGGTCACGTCGTACATCCCTATCACGTCCGGCTCCACCGCGAGCAGCGTGGTCTCGTCGAGGAACTCCACCTCGCCCACTCCTCCCGGGAGCGCGATGGTGGTCAGTTCGAGACCCGTGCCGACGTCCCAGACGGTGACGACACCGCTCGTCGGTGCATCCCAGCTGACCGCCGCGAACCGCTCACCCGACGGGCTCCAGGCGAGGGAACGACCCGCGGCACGCGAAGCGGCGACCACGTGTGGCGGGGCCGTGAGCTCCGCCAACTCGTCACCGCTGGCGGCGTCGTACAGGCGGACGGGCGACGACTCAGCGCCGGCACGTTGCCCGACTCCGACGGCCAGCACCGGTTCGGTCGGGCTGAACGCGAGACCCCACGCCGACCCGTCCACGGTCACCGTCCGGACGACCTCACCGGTGGTGACGTCGCGGATCAGCACCTCCTCGCTCGGGACGCCGGCCTCCGGGTCGAGCACGCCGGTGGCGAAGAGCGTGCCGTCATCGCTGACCGTCACCGCGGCGTAACCGCCCTCGAGACGCAGCTCGAGGCGGGACGTCTGGACGGAGCGGTGGAGGGCTGCGATCGTCTCGGGGAGCAGTTCCTCGCCCGCGTCGAGGGAGGTGTAGGCGGACTCGAGGGCGAGCAGGATGGCGCGCTCGGGGTCCTCGGCGAGCGAGACCACGGCCGCGCCCGCGAGTTGACGGACGGTCGCCTGACGCTCCGCGTGAACTGCGACCCGACGCTCCTGCTCGGCGGCCTGGCGTTGGACGAACGCGATCGCGGCCAGTACGGAGACAGCTACGAGGCCGGCGATCAGTCCGACGATCACGCGGCGGCGGCGCCGTCGGGTGGCCGCCTCCTCCTCGGCCTGCTGCCGGCGGCTGGCTGCGAGGTAGTCCTCCTCGCGTTCGGAGAGCGAGATGCCGCTGTCGGCCGCCCACCGCTCGGCCTCCTCCAGCCGGCCGCCGGTGAGCAGGTAGCTGGGGTCGCGATCGGCCTCCTCCCAGGCGCGCAGCTCGGCCTGGAACCGGCGGTGGAAGATGAGGTCGTGGCGCTGCTCGTCGATCCAGCCGCGTAGCCGGTCCCACTCGCGGATCAGTGCCTCGTGGGCGACCTCGACCGTGGGGATGCGGGTCGTGGGGTCACGGTCGTAGGTGAGCAGCCGGTAGAAGGCGTACTGCTGCAGCACCGTCTCGAGCACCTCCGGCGCGACGTCGAGGCCCTCCAGCTCGCGCTGCGACACCCGACGGCGGGTGTCGTCGGTCTCCTCGTCGACCGTGACCAACCGCAGGAAGATCTGCTTCGCGGCCACCCTCCCGGCCTCGGACATGCCCTGGTAGAGCTCCTCGGCGCGCCGGCCGAGCACCCCGACCACCCCGCCGGTGGCGCGGTAGCCAGCCACGGTGAGCCGGTCGTCCTCACGCCGCTGGAACAGCTCGGTGAGCGCGTACTGCATCAACGGCAGTCCGCCGGGTTCGTCCTGGACGTCGGCGATGATCTCGCCGACGAGGCCCGGTTCGAGGTCGAGTCCGACGCTCCGGGAAGGCCGCGAGATGGCGAGCCCGAGGCTCTCCTCGGACGGCGGGGTGACCGGAACGAGTGCTGTCTTGAACAGCTCGGCGAAGCCCGGGTAGTCCAGGGGCCGGTCGAAGAAGTCCGCCCGCATGGTCACGACCACGCGCACGCGGCTGCGCTCGTCGGTGACGAGCGTGTGGAGGGCGTCGAGGAACAGCCGACGGGTGGCCTCGTGGTCGGTGAGGGAGAACAGCTCCTCGAACTGGTCGATGATCAGCACCAACTCGCTGTCGTCACGGGGCAGGATCTGCTTGGTGACGCGCAGCAGGCCACGCTCGTCGCTGCGCAGCTCCTCGACGAGGCCGCCAGGGTCGGTCACCGCGACGCGCAGGAGCGCCGCCTCGAGCTCCTCGAAGGGGTACGACCCGGGGAACATGTCGGAGATCAGCCACGCACGCGAGCCCGGGAGGCCGCCGGCACGCAGGGCGGGCACCAGACCGGCCCGCACGAGGCTGGACTTCCCGCTGCCGCTCGCACCGACCACCGCGACGAGCCGGTTCGCCGACACCGCCTGCAGGAGCTCGTCGGTGAGCGCGTCGCGGCCGTAGAAGTCGCCCGCGTCGGTCTCCTGGAAGGCGCGCAGCCCCTTGTAGGGGTTGCGCACGGGGGCCTTGGTGGTCGGCTGCGGCTCCGGGGAGGCGACGGCGACGACATCGGACCCGACCGCCCGACGGATCGCGCGCAGCAGGTCCTCGACCCGCTCGTAGCGCTCCGCCGGCCGGTCGTCGGTCGCGGTGCGCAGCACCGCGCCGAGTTCGGCCGGCAGGTCCGGTCGGGCCTCCTCCAGCGCCGGGAGCTCCCGTCCCGTCGGTCGCGCCCCGGTGAGCAGCTCGAAGACGAGCACCCCGAGCGAGAAGATGTCCGCCCGGGCCTCGAGCGGCTCGCCGCGCAGCTCCTCGGGTGGGACGTAGGACAGCGACGAGGTCATCAGCCCACCCGCCTCGTCCGACAAGCGCGAGGCGATCCCGAAGTCCGACAGGTAGGCGTTGCCGTCCTCGTCCAGCAGCACGTTGCCCGGCTTCACGTCACGGTGGACGATCCCACTGCGATGCGCGTAGGACAGTGCCGAACCCACCTGGTCGAGCAGCCGCAAGGCCGGCCCGAGGTTCCACGGTCCCCGACGCAGCGCGTCAGCCAGGCTGCCACCACGTAGCAGCGGCATCACCAGGTAGGCCGCCTCGGGCTCACGCCAGTAGTCGTACAGCGCCACGATGTGGGGATGCTCGAGCTGCGCGATGAACTGCGCCTCGGCCTCGAAGCGGCGCACGAACACCGGATGGTCGGCGTACTCGGCGCGGATCGCCTTCACCGCGACCTCACGACCCACCGACGACTGGTAGGCCCGGTAGACCGCACCGAAATCACCCTCACCCAGCAGCTCACGCAGCTCGTAACCACGGACCGTGCGGATCAACCCACCGCGCGTGACCGGCGAACGATCCAGACGCAACTCACCGAACTCGGTCGGCAGATCGTCGGCGACCAACTGGAACACCCGCTGCGGGCGCCCCACCCCCTTGAACCGGTGCTCACCCAGATCACGCAGCTCGACACCGGTATCAGCATCGTTGAGTGCCTCGGCCGCCTCACCCGAGAGCAGCACCTGCCCGCCGTGACCCGCCGCGATGATCCGCCCCAGACGGTTCAACACCGGCCCGAAGTACTTGCCATGGCGGGACTCGACTTCACCCACGTCGATGCCCATACGCACCTTGAGCGCTCCGATCTCCCCCCACTCGGCGTCAGCGAGCCCCCGCTGGGCATCTGCTGCTGCGGCCACCGCCTCCTCGACCCGGGCGAACGTCGCATCCATCTCGTCACCGCTGCGCTCCACCACCCGCCCTCCGGCAGCCTCCACCGCCGCCGTGATCACCCGGTCGTGGACCTCGACCGCCTCAGCCATCGCGTCCGCGTCGCGCTCCCACAACGGCGTCGACCCCTCGATATCGGTGAACAGGAACACCAACCGCTCGGTCTCGCCCCGCTCACCGTCACCGCGCACGTCGAGGCCGGTCCCGGCGTCAAGCTCGAGCGTCGGATCCTGCGCGAGGATGCGCTGGTGGAGATCCCGCAGCGCCGGCGACGGATCGATGCCGAGCTCGTCGACGAGCCGCTCACGGGCTCGCTCGTAGACCGCGAGCGCGTCGGCCTGACGGCCCGAGCGGTACAGGGCGAGCATGTGCTGGCCGCG
>CAZADJ010000200.1:0-4955 GCA_964483845.1 uncultured Actinomycetota bacterium
CCTAGGCGTCCGCGACGCAGCGCAGGCCCATGTTGCCGGTCGAGCTCTCGGCGGTGTTGGCCGTGCGCGCCGAGACCCGGTAGCGGTTGCAGTACGAGTCGTGGCACAGGTACGAGCCGCCGCGGATCACCATCGGCTCGTCAGCGGTCGCGCGGCCCGCCGCGCCCCCACCGTCCCGCGTCTCGTCGCGCGCCGCGCGGAACGGGTCCGCGCACCACTCCCAGACGTTGCCGACGACGTTGTACAGCCCGTAGCCGTTGGGCCGGTACGCGTCCACCGGCGCGGTCCCCAGGTAGCCGTCCTCCTCCGTGTTCACGTGCGGGAACGCGCCCTGCCAGACGTTGCAGCGGTGCTCCCCCCGGGGCGTGAGCTCGTCGCCCCACGGGTAGCGCGCCTGCTCGAGACCGCCGCGGGCCGCGTACTCCCACTCCGCCTCGGTCGGCAGCCGGGCGCCGGCCCACGCGCAGAACGCGACCGCGTCGTTCCAAGACACGTGGACCACCGGGTGGTTCTGCCGCGCGGTGATGCTGCTGTCCGGCCCCTCCGGGCGCTTCCAGTACGCCCCGCGAACCATCCGCCACCACGGAGCCGCCGGGACGATCCCCCGCGAGCGCCGGGCGACCTCCGGCGAGAGGAAGGCGTGGAACACGAACGAGCCCCCGAAGCGCTCGGCGTCGGTGACGTAGCCGGTCTCCTTGACGAACGTGGCGAAGCGCGCGTTGGTCACGGCGGTCGGGTCGGCGTGGAAGCCGGCCACGTCGACCTCGCGGACCGGGCCCTCGCCGTCACCCGGCACGGTGAGCTCGTCCTCGGACCCCATCAGGAACCTGCCGCCGGGGATCTCGACCATGCCGCGCGGCGGTCCGAGCCGCCGGGCCCGGATGTCCGCGGCCTGCGATCCCCCGCCGGCCCGCCGCGGGGCGCAGCAGGAGCTCACGAGACCTGGGGGTGCGGGGCCGGGATCGGGCCGTCCAGGAGCGGGTCCACGGTCTCGCGACGCCACGCGTCGAGTCGCCCGGCGAGCTCGCGGCGCACCGTCTCGTGCTCGTCGTCCCCCGCGAGGTTGCGCTGCTCGTGGGGGTCGGCGGTGAGGTCGTACAGCTCCTCCGGCGCGCGCGGCGCGAGGTGCGCGTCGCCCATCCCCTCACGCGTCGGGCTCTGCTCGATGTCGCCAGGCAGGAGCAACCTCGGCCGGTCCTCGTAGCTGCGGATGTACTTGTGCGTCGCCGTCCGCACGCAGCGCACCGGGTCGTACTGGTCGACGTCGTGGTAGTTCTTCTCCCCGAAGATCTCGGTGCGCGGCTCGTGGTCACCGTCGAACCAGCCGGCGAAGCTGCGGCCCTGCACCCGGTCGGGGACGTCGAGCCCGAGCATCTCGAGCACGGTCGGGACCACGTCGACGTGGCTGACCAGCTCGGAGCAGGGACCCCGGGGTCGCTGCCAACCGGCCGGCAGGCGCATGATCAGCGCGACCTCGAGGCCGGGGTCGAACAGCGTGGACTTCGCGCGCGGGAAGGCGACGCCGTGATCGGTCGTGAAGATCACCCACGTGTCGTCGGCGAGCCCGACCTCCTCCAACGCGTCGAGCACGCGACCGGTCTGCTCGTCGGCGAGCGCGATCGAGCCGTGGAAGCCGGCCAGGTCACGCCGGGTGTGCTCGTTGTCCGGGAGGTAGGCGGGGACCTCCACCTCGTCCGGATCGACGTGGTCGTACTCGCCGACCCGCCGGTCGGGGCCCGCCGGGTAGGGACGGTGCGTCTCGAAGTAGCCGACGGTGAGGAAGAACGGTCGCCGCTGCGCCGCCCGGTCGTGGAGGTACTCGACGGCGAGGTCGGTGACCGGGACGCAGTACTGCTCGGGGCCGCCGATCTGGGTGACCTGGTCGAACCCGATGCTCGTCGGGTCGCGGCTCTCGTGCTGCAGCCCGATCAGCGCGGTGTGGTAGCCGGCGTCGCCGAGGTAGCTGGGCAGCGTCCGCTCCTCCGGGTGGTACTCCCACCCGAGGTGCGCGAGGGCCATGACGCCGTTGCTGTGCGGGTAGCGACCGGTGAACAGCGATCCGCGGGCCGGGGAGCACAGGGGGGCGGTGCAGAAGGCGCCGTCGAACCGGGTGCCCTCGTCGGCGAGCCGGTCGAGGCGCGGGCTGGACACGGTCGGCTGGCCGTAGGTCCCGAGGTGCCGACCGACGTCGTGCCAGTGGACGAGGAGGATGTTCGGTCTCATGCGGCGTCAGCGTAGAGGACGGGGCGGGGGTTGGATCCCCCGCCCCGGACTCCGTCGCGTGTCGCTCAGTCGCTCGGTGGGTACTCGGCGCCGGCGCGCTCAGCCGCGTCGGCGATCTGCTGGTTCAGATCGTCGGCGACGGTCTGTACGTCCTCACCGCCATCGAGGATACGGCTGACCGCCTCGTTCATGGCGTCCTGGGCCGCGTCCCAGTAGGGCACGTTCGGCCGGTACCAGCCGTTCTCGAGCGCGGCGTTGATCGCCTCGAACGAGTCCTGGAGGTGGTCGGGAGCCTCGGCCAGCGCGTCGTTGCGGATCGACGGCCACGCGTTCTGCGCGACGAGGATCTCCTGCGCCTCCCGGCTCATGAGGAACTCGGCCAGCGCGACGGCTGCTTCGAGCTCCTCGTCCTCGACCCCGGCCGGGATGCCGATGACCTCACCACCGACGACGTAGGCCTCACCGTCGGGGCCGGCCCAGCCCGGGTAGATGGTGAACCGGTCGAGCAGGCCCTGCTCGTTCAGCACGTCGGACGTGAAGGGCCAGTTCGGCGCCATGAAGGCCACCTCGCCGACCAGGTAGTCGATCTGGGTATCGAACTTCGCCGTCAGCGTCTCACGCGCGAACAGGTCGTTCTCCCACATCTCCTGCAGCTTCTCCAGCGCCTCGATCGAGCCGGGGTCGTTCAGCACGACCGGGTTCCCGCCGAAGCGCACGATCCACTCGGACAGGCCGACGCCGGCCGGCGGACCCTCGGCGAGCTGGATCGTGTACTTGCCGGACCCCGTGTCGTCCCGCCAGGTGGTGAGCAGCTCCTCGAGCTCGTCGAGGGTGGCCGGCGGTGCGTCGAACCCGGCCTCCTCGAGCCGCTCGTTGTTGACGTAGTGGAGCTGGACGTTCGGGCGGTAGGGCAGGAAGAACTGCGTCCCGTCGAAGTCCGGCGGGATCAGCGCCTCGATGACCTCGTCGGGTACCTCCACCTGGTCGACCGCCTGGACGAGCTCGCGGTCGACGAGGGTGCCGAGCGCGAGGTTGTCGACCGCGAACACGTGGATGCTCGTGCGGCCCGCCTCGACGTCGACCTCGAGCCGGTCGGGCAGGTCCTCGGTGGCGATCCCGGTCATCTCGACCGAGGCGCCGGTGGCGTCCTCGAACATGTCGAGGACCTCACGCACCGCCGCGGTCTCGGCCTCGGCGAGGTGCGTGGAGAAGACGACCTCGGCGCCGGAGAGGTCGGGACCGTCGGGGGCCTCGGCGTCCGGATCGTCGATGTCCGGGCCCTCGCCGTCGTCGGCCGGACAGGCCGTGAGCACGAGCGCGAGCGCTCCCAGCAGTAGGACAAGTCTCCTCAAGCGTTCCATCTCAACGTTCCCTTCGGTCGGTCGTGCGAAGTCGTGAGGGGTCACGAGCCGCGTTTCCTATCCGAGCTCCTTCCAACGTCATCCCTTGACAGCACCCGAGAGGGCGCCGGGTTTCAGGTAGCGCTGCAGGAAGTACACGACGAACAGGATCGGGACGGTGAGCACCGCCGCGAACGTCGCCATCTGCTGACGGGTGCCGCGGTCGATCGCCGTGAACACCTGCAAGGGGAGCGTGTTGTCCGTCGTGGTGAGCAGCCTGGCGTAGAGGAACTCGTTCCAAGAGTACAGCCAGACGAAGAGCGCGGCGACCGCTATGCCACCCGCGGCGACGGGTATCACCACGCGGATCAGGGTGGTGAGCTTGGAGGCGCCGTCGACGTACGCGGCCTCCTCGAGGTCACGCGGGATGGTCTCGAACGTGCCGACGAGGATCCACGCGATGAACGGCAGCGAGCCGATCAGGTGGGCCAGCACCAGCCCCAGCGCGGTGTCGGTCAGCCCGTAGCCGGCGAACCGGATCGCGACCGAGATGCCGATCGAGAACTCGGGGAACATGCGCGTGACGAGGAGCCCGATCACGATGGTGTAGCGGTAGCCGGGCGGCATCCGCGAGATGACGTAGGACGCTGGGGCGGCGATCACGATCGCCAGGACCGTCGTCGCGGTCGCGACCACGAGGCTCTTGATCAGCGGTGGGAACAGCGAGCCGCCCTCGATCACCTGCTGCCAGTACTGGAGGGTCGGCTCGGTCACGAACAGCGCGGGCTCGGCGCCGAACATCGCCTCGCCCGGCGCGACCGAGACCATGAACACGAGGTAGATGGGGAACAGGACCAGCAGGGCCGAGACGACGACCCAGACCGGGAAGACGATCCGCATCACCGGCTGGAGCCGGTCGTGCGCCTCGCCGCGCACCGCGTCGGTGCTCATCGCTCCACCTCCCCCTTCGCCGCGACGAACTTCAGGTACAGGACGATGAACACCATGATCAGGCCGAACAGCACCGCCGCGCCGGCGGCGGCCGTGAACGGGTCATGGGTGGGCGGTCGGAACCGCTGCCAGATCTCGGTGTGCAGCACCGGCTCGACCCTGCCGGCCAACACGAGCGCGAGCTCGAAGATCCGGAAGGCGTCGATCGCCCGCAGGATGATGATCATCGTCACGTACGGGATCAGCAGCGGGAACGTCACGTAGGCGAACTTCTGCCAGATCGTCGCCCCGTCGATGTCGGCCGCCTCGTAGACGTCCTGCGAGATCGACTGGAGGCCCGCGAGGAAGAGCAGTACGACGATCGGCAGCACCTTCCACATGTCGGCGATCGCGACCGTGAGCAGGGTGCGCCACCCGCCGGCGATCGGGAGGTTCCTCGCC
>CAZADJ010000201.1:0-4931 GCA_964483845.1 uncultured Actinomycetota bacterium
GTCCGGATCCGACCCACGACAACGGTAATAGTCATATGTATGATGTTCGCATCCCGGATGTGGTGGGACCGGACAGGAGGCCCGAGCCATGACAGAGCAGACGCCCGACCGCGAGCTCGTACGGAACGTCTCACGACGCGACCTCCTCAAGTACGCGGGGATGGGGGCCGCGGCGGTGGGGGCGGGGGGCCTACTCGCCGCGTGCAACGGAGATGACGCGGCGCAGGCGAACGGCGGGGTGGGTGACTTCCCCGAGACCCCGGAGTGGAACTTCGTGTTCGTCAACCACGTGACCACGAACCCCTTCTTCGTCCCGACCCAGCACGGCATCGAGGACGCCTCTGCGATCTTCAACACGGAGTTCCAGTGGACCGGATCGGAGACGTCGGAGATCTCCGACATGGTCAGCGCCTTCGACTCGGCGATCGCCGCGGACGCGGACGGCATCGCGGTGTCGCTCGTCGATCTCGAGGCGTTCAACGACCCGATCCGTCGGGCGCAGGACCAGGGGATCCCGGTCGTGTCGTACAACGCGGACGCCCCGAACGACCGGCTCGCGTACATCGGGCAGGATCTGTACCAGTCCGGTTACGCGATGGGTGAGCGCATCGTCGAGCTCGTCGGCGAGGGTGATGTCGCGCTGTTCATCGCGACACCTGGTCAGCTGAACATCCAGCCCCGCATCGACGGAGCGGTCGACGCGATCGACGACTCCGGTGCTGCGATCAACCACGAGTCGATCGCATCGGGCCCGACCCTGGAGGAGGAGCTCGACCGTGTCGAGGCCTACTACCTGGGCAACCCCGAGGTCGCCGGGATGTTCGCGGTGGACGCGGGCAGCACCCAGTCGGTCGGCCAGATCGTCGAGAACCACGACGCGGTCGGAGAGGTCGTCACGGGCGGTTTCGACCTGCTACCCGAGACGGTCCGCATGGTCGCCGACGGGGTGATGGCGTTCACCATCGACCAGCAGCCCTACCTGCAGGGCTTCCTCCCGGTCGTGTACCTCTACCTGCGTCAGCTGTCGGGTGGTGTGGTGACCCCACCGGAGACCAACACCGGTCTGGTGTTCCTCGACGAGGAGTCGGCGCAGCTGTTCCTGGAGACCGAGAGTCGCTTCGAGGGGGACAGCGACGACCAGAAGATCGTCGAACCCGTCGGCTGATCGGTCGTGCCGTTAGAGTGCGGACGACGTCCGAGCGGCCGGCCTCCCGGTAGAGGCCGGCCGCCCAGTGGGGCCGGCCGGGGGTCACATGTCGAGTAGCGAGAGCGCGGTCGCGGAGGCTCGGACCCAGGGTGTGCTGAAGCGCATCTGGGACGGGTTCTTCCGTCGACGTGAGGCGAGCATCCTGCTCGTCGCCATCGTCCTCGCGATCTACTTCACGATGAGCCACCCGGCGTTCCTCACCACGTCGAACGGGCGGGTGATCTCGCAGTTCACGGCGGCGGCCACGATCCTGGCCGTCGGCCAGGTGATGCTGCTCATCTCTGGCGAGATCGACCTCTCCATCGGGCACATCTACGCGCTGGCGCCGTTCGCGATGTGGTTCGCGCTCGGCTGGGGGTTCCCGCTCATCCTCGCGGTGCTCTTCGGCATCGTCGCGGGCGCGTTCGTCGGCCTCATCAACGGTCTCGTGACGGTGAAGTTCGAGCTCCCCTCGTTCGTGACCACGCTCGGGATGCTGTTCCTCCTGAACGGGTTCACGCTCATCATCTCCGGGGGGTTCCCCAAGTCGGCGCCCCGGGACGGGGTGCTCATCGAGGTCCTGGGCCGGATGCCGTTCGCCGGCATCCTGTGGGCGATCCTCATCGTCGTCGTCATGCACGTCCTGCTCATGCACACACCGTGGGGTGTCTGGACGTTCGCCATCGGCGGCAACCCGATCGGCGCCGAGGAGGCGGGGGTTCCCATCAACATCGTGAAGGTGGGCAACTTCGTGCTGATGGGTGCCCTCGCGGGCTTCACCGGGATCATCGAGGCGATCCGGGTCGCGTCGATCGACCCTCTGGCCGGGGGCACGCAGATCATGTTCATCGCGATCGCCGCCGCCGTGATCGGCGGGACCGCGCTCGCCGGCGGGTCGGGGACGGTCGTCGGTGCGTTCATGGGGGCGGTCGTGCTCGCGATCCTCCGCGACGGTTTCACGCTGATGGGGATCAGCGCGTTCATGTTCAACATGATCCTCGGCGCGGCGATCATCATCGCGATGGTCATCAACGTACGCTTCGGCAAGTACCGGGTGGGAGCGAAGGTGGCATGACGACGGGCACCGCCGTGCAGCGATCCGATCAGCGTGCGGTCGACGACGACTACGTCATCCGCACCGAGGGGGTCATGAAGCGCTTCGATGCGGTCGTCGCGTTGAGCGACGCCTCCATCCGCCTGAAGCATGGCGAGGTGCTGGGGCTGATCGGCGACAACGGCGCCGGCAAGTCCACCCTGCTGAAGATCCTCACCGGGTTCCACCAACCCGACGGCGGGAAGGTCTACATCAAGGGCGAGGAGGTCGAGCTCAGGTCGGTGACGCACGCCCGCGAGCACGGCATCGAGACCGTCTACCAGGATCTCGCCCTCGTCGACGAGCTGCCCGTCTACCTCAACTTCTTCATCCGCAAGGAGATCACCTACGGCCGGCTCCCGATCATGAACCACCGCAAGATGCGGCGGGCGGCGCGGGAGCACCTGGACGACATCGGCATCGACATCCCGACCGTCAACGCCGAGGTCGCCCACCTGTCGGGCGGGCAGCGCCAGGCGATCGCCGTCGCCCGGGCCGTGCGCTCCGACGCGGACATCCTGCTCCTCGACGAGCCGCTCGCGGCCATGGGCGCGAAGGAGGGGGCGATCATCCTCGACCTGATCCAGGAGCTGAAGGAGCAGGGCGACGTCTCGATGATCATGATCGCGCACAACTACGCGCAGATCGTCGATGTCTGCGATCGGGTGAACCTCCTGCAGCACGGCGAGATCACCTACGACCAGCCGGTCAGCGAGACCTCGGTGCACGAGCTGACCGAGATGGTCGCCGCCGAGTACCGCCTCCAGAGCGACGGGGACGGCTCGAACGGCTGAGCGGACCGGCCCCCGGGCACGAGGCCGCTGGGTCCGCCGTCAGAAGGGTCGGCGTGGGACGGGGTGTCCGCTGCCGCCGACGAGGAAGTCGAGGTCGGCGCCCCGATCGGCCTGCTGCACGTGGTCGACGTACAGGCGCGCGTAGCCGCGTTCGGCGATCGGCGGTGGCGCGGTCCACGCGGCGCGTCGGCGTTCGAGCTCCTCGTCGGGAACGTCCATGCGCAGGCTGCCGGCCTCGACGTCGATCTCGATCACGTCCCCGGTCTCGACGAGGGCGAGCGGTCCGCCGATGGCGGCCTCGGGGGTGACGTGGAGCACCACCGCCCCGTAGGACGTGCCGCTCATGCGCGCGTCGGAGATGCGCAGCATGTCGGTCACCCCCTGTTCGAGGAGCTTTCGTGGGAGCGCGAGGTTGCCGATCTCGGGCATCCCCGGGTAGCCGCGCGGCCCCGCGTAGCGCACGACGAGGACGGTGTCGGCGTCGACGTCGAGGGCGGGGTCCTCCACCGCCTCGTCGTAGGCCTCGATGCTGTCGAAGACCAGCGCCGGTCCGCGGTGGCGCTGCAGGTGCGGGCTGGCCGCCGAGCGCTTGATGATCGCGCCGTCGGGACAGAGGTTGCCGCGCAGCACCGCGGTGCCGCTGCCCGGCGGCTGGAACGGCTCGTCGAGCGTGCCGATGACGCGGCGGTCGTAGCACTCGGCGCCGGCGATGTCGTCGGCCAGCGTCCGGCCGCTCACGGTGGTCACGTCCAGGTGGAGGAGGTCGCCGAGCTCGAGCATCAACGCCGGCAGCCCGCCCGCGTAGTAGAAGTCCTCCATGAGGTACTCCCCGGACGGCATCAGGTTCACCAGCAGCGGCACGTCGCGGCCGAGCCGGTCGAAGTCGTCCAGCTCGAGGTCGACGTCGAGCCGGCCGGCGAGGGCGAGGAGGTGGACGACCGCGTTGGTGGACCCGCCGATGGCGGCGTTGACGCGGATCGCGTTCTCGAACGCCTCGCGGGTGACGATCTCGGACATGCGCAGGTCCTCGTCGATCATCGCGACGATGCGCCGTCCCGCCTCGTGGGCGAGGCGGTAGCGGCGCGCGTCGACCGCCGGGATCGCCGCCGAGCCGGGGAGCTGCAGCCCCAGAGCCTCGACGATCGACGCCATCGTGGAGGCGGTGCCCATGGTCATGCAGTGACCCTCGCTGCGCGACATGCACATCTCCGCCTCGAGGAAGGCCTCTTCGCTCATCTGTCCGGCCCGGACCGCCTCGCTGAACTTCCAGACGTGGGTCCCCGAGCCGATGTCCTCGCCGCGGAACTTGCCGGACAGCTTCGGGCCGCCCGTGATCATCAGCGTCGGGAGGTCGACGCTGGCCGCGCCCATCAGCTGGCCCGGGACGGTCTTGTCACAGCCAGCCAGCAGGACCGCGCCGTCGATCGGGTTGGCGCGCAGGGTCTCCTCGACGTCCATGCTCATGAGGTTGCGGAACAGCATGGTCGTCGGACGCATCAACGTCTCGCCGAGGGAGATCGTCGGGAACTCGAGCGGGAAGCCGCCCGCCTCCCAGACGCCGCGTGCGACCGCCTCGGCGACGCGGCGCAGGTGCACGTTGCAGGGGGTGAGCTGCGACCAGCTGTTGGCGATCCCGATCACCGGTCGCCCGGAGAAGACGTCGTCGGGCAGGCCCTCCGACTTCATCCAGGAGCGGTGGATGAAGCCGAGCTTCCCGCGCCCCCCGAACCATGCCGCGCTGCGCAGGGCCGGCCGTTGCCTCGGGGTCGTCATCGTCGCGCCTCTCGTCGTTCCAGGGGGTCACGGGTCAGGGCACCGTCGACGAGGCGTGTGATGCCGCGTGGGTTGGCGTCGCGCA
>CAZADJ010000202.1:0-4900 GCA_964483845.1 uncultured Actinomycetota bacterium
GGCTCGTCGCGAGCGGCTCGCGCACGTCCGCGACGGCGACGCCGACGAGCCCGCCGCGCAGGACGCCGACGCCGGGGCGTGGGTCCCCCCGGGGGACCATCCCGACGCGCCGTGATCATCGGCGCGGCGACGCTGGTGGGGGTGGAGACGGAGGCGACGGTTCCCGGCGCCGCGCCACCCGCGACGGACGTTGACGACAGTCGGTGACATGCGCCTACCCTGGGAGGCGCACGCAGCCCGACCTCTCGCGTCCCGGGCTCGCGTCGGGGGAGGCGAGCGTGGGGTCTACCGCACGGCCGGTCGACGACGGCCTCGGGGGGCCACGGGAGCGTCTCGAGGCGATCGTCGAGATGCAGCGGTCGGTGGCGATCTCGGGTCTGGATCCCGACCACGTGATGCGGGAGATCGCCCGGGGAGCGATGGTCCTTACCGACGCTGACGGTGCGGCGGTGGCGGCCGTCGATGCCGACGCCCGGGAGCTCGTCTACCGCGCGGCAGCGGGGAGCGTCTC
The DNA here is from genome assembly GCA_964483845.1 of uncultured Actinomycetota bacterium. Taxonomy (GTDB): domain Bacteria; phylum Actinomycetota; class Nitriliruptoria; order Nitriliruptorales; family JAHWKO01; genus CAZADJ01. The sequence goes on from CAZADJ010000202.1 coordinate 512, forward strand.
GCGCCAGGTCGGGGTCCGCATCGGACTGGACTCCAGCCTCGCCGGCCGGTCCGTCACCGAACGCAGCCCGCAGATGTCCGAGGACGTCGAGACCGACGAGCGGGTGGACCGTGAGGCGTGCCGGCGCGCCGGCGTGCGATCGTTGATCGTCGTGCCGCTGATCCGCGCCGATGTCGTCGAGGGCGCGCTCACCGTCACCTCGGAGGAGGCCCACGCCTTCGCTGCAGCGGACCTCCAGAGCCTCGAAGTCGTCGGGGGCCTCGCGGCTGCGGTCCTCGGCGACGCTCGGGCCTACGTGCGCGAGCAGGGACTCGTCGCCGAGCTGAAGGACCTGGACGAGCTGAAGTCCGCGTTCGTGGCGGCCGCCTCCCACGACATGCGCGGACGGATCGCCGCGATCCAGGGGTACGCCGAGCTGCTCGAGTCGGTGGGTCCCGAGCTATCCGAGGAGGATCGACGGCAGTTCGCGCGTGAGATCGTCGCCTCGGCCCGGCGACTACGTCGCATGCTCGCGAACCTGCTCGACCTCGAGCGGCTCGAGGAGGGTCGGCTGACCCTGAAGCGTGAGCCGACCGATCTGAGCGACCTCGTCCGGCGGGTCGTCTCCGACGTGGAGATGGTCAAGGGACGGGACATCGTCGTCGATGTACCGGACGAGGTCACGATCGCCGTCGACGAGGAGCTCATCGAGCGTGTGGTGGAGAACCTCGCCATGAACGCGACCAAGTACACGCGTGCGGACGCCCGCATCGCGGTCAGCCTGCAGGTCGACGGCGACGACGTGCTGCTCACGGTCGACGACGACGGCCCCGGCATCCCGGAGGAGGAGCGCGATGCGGTCTTCGAGCGCTACTCGCGGGGGAGCAGCGCCTCCCCGGACGCTCCGGGGAGCGGGATCGGGCTGCACCTCGTCCGACGCTTCGCCGAGCTGCACGGCGGCCGTGCGTGGGCCGGTGAGTCCGATGGGGGAGGAGCCAGGTTCCGCGTGCGTCTCCCCCGCAGCAGCCCGTGAACACGACCTCGCCAGGAGCGAACATGACCGGAGCCGTCGCGCCCAAGCCGATCCTCGTGGTCGAGGACGACCCGCAGCACGCGCGCCTGATCAGCATCGCCCTCGAGCGGTCGCAGGTGGTCAACCCGGTCCGTGTCGCCGGCGACGGTCAGGAGGCGCGCACGTACCTGGCCGGGGAGGAGGGCTTCGACGACCGCACCGAGCACCCCCTGCCGACGATGGTGCTCCTCGACATCCACCTCCCGAGGATGTCCGGGCTGGAGCTCCTCGGGTGGATGAAGCAGCAGCCCGGGCTGAGGCGCCTGCCGGTGATCATGCTCACCTCGTCGGAGGAGGACGAGGACATCAGCGAGGCGTACGAGCTGGGGGCGAACTCCTACCTCGTGAAGCCGGTCGGGTTCGACGCACTGCTCGACGTCGTCAGGAGCCTGAGCCTGTACTGGCTCGTGCTCAACCAGCCGCCCGGCGTCGATGAGTAGTGCGGCGCCCGTCACGGCGGGGGAGCAGGCGGGGGGTGTCACCGGCGGCGGTCACGGACGGCCGTGGTGGCGTTGGTTCGCCGCCGCCGGCCTCGCGCTCGTGGCCGTCTACGCGTTCCTGCCGCCGGGTGCCCAGGGGGCGGTCACCGTCGGGCTGAACGTCGCGACGGTCGTCGCCATCGTGGTCGGCGTCCGTCTTCACCGGCCCGAGCGGCGGGACGGGTGGGTCCTGCTCGCGCTCGGCTGGTCCCTGTCGGCTGCGGCGATCGTGTACTGGCTGCCGTACAACGTCGATCCCGCCACCCCGGTCCCGTTCCCGACGCTCGCCGACGTGGTGTTCCTGGGCGCGTACCCGCTCCTGGCGGTCGGACTGCTCCGGCTCACGCGTGCGGAGGGTCGACGTGCGTGGCTGGACACGCTCATCGTCTTCTTCGGTGCCGGTGCGGTGGTCTGGCTCGCCGCCGTCGCCCCCGTGCTCGGACGACCCGGGCTGAGCTCCGTCGAGCAGGTGGCGACGGCCGCGTACCCGATCGCCGACCTGATCCTGTTGGCGGTCGTCGCGCACGTGCTGTTCAGCGGCGCGACCGAGTCCACCGCGTACCGGCTGCTGCTCGGGGCGATCGTCGTGCTGCTGGCCGGTGACGCGGTCTGGATCGCGGTGTCGGTGGATGGTGCGTACGTGCTCGGGGGGGTGCCGGACCTCGCCTGGCTCGCGGCGTACGTGGCGACCGGCTCGGCGGCCCTCCACCCGTCGATGCGCCGGGTGGTCGTGATCGACGACGAGGAGCGGTACTCGGTCGGCCGCCTCGGCGTCCTCCTCGTCGCCGCGCTGGTCGCGCCGGTCGGGCACGTGGTGTACGACGCGAGGATCGGTGATCCGGTCGGTGCGGTCGCGGGGACGATCTCGGCCGTGCTGTTCGTGCTCGTGTTCCTCCGTGCGGTCGGGCTCGTGCGCCGTGTGGCCGAGCGGGAGCGGGCGGACGAGGAGGCGGCCCGTCGGGCGGCGATCGACCGCATGCTGCTGGTCGCGGCCGCGACCGCGAACGAGGCCGAGGGCCTGGACGAGGCGCTCGGGACGCTCATGCGGGACTGGTCCAGGACCACCGGTCGGCCGGTGGGTCGGGCGTTCACGATCGAGGACGACGAGGTCGCGACGGTGCACTGGTACGGGACCGACAGGCGCGGTGTCGGTGCCCTCGTCGACGCGCTCGACGACACGTCCGAGGTCGCATCCGGCCCCATCGCCAGGCGCGCGCTCGAGGCGCGGGCGGCGGTCTGGATCGAGGATCTGGCAGCCGAGGCCGATCCTCCGCTCGTCGCGGCACTGCGGCGCGCCGGACTCGTCTCCGGCGGTGGCATCCCGGTCATCGTCCGCGGGGAGCCGGTCGCCGTCGTCGAGACCTACACGGGCGAGCGGACGGCGCGCGACGAGGCGTACGTCGGCGTCGAGACGCACCTCGCGGCTGAGCTCGCCCGCGTCCACGAGCGCGAGGTCGCCCGCCGGGAGCTGGAGAGCCTCGCGCTGCGCGACGAGCTCACCGGGCTCGGCAACCGCACCCTGCTCCTCGACCGGCTGGATCGGGTCCGTGCGCGCGCCGAGCGCGGGGACGCGGAGCCGAGCCTGGTCATCGTCGACCTGGATGGCTTCAAGGCGGTCAACGACACGTTCGGGCATGCGGTCGGCGACGAGCTGCTCCGATCGGTCGCCGACCGCATCACGGCGGCCACCCGCGAGAGCGACGTCGTGGCGCGGCTCGGTGGGGACGAGTTCGGCGTGGTGGTCGAGGACGGTGGCCCGCAGACCGCGCTCGGTGTGGCCCACCGGGTCCGCAACGCGCTGGAGGGGATGGTCGCGCTGGAGTCGCGCGAGTTCTACGTGCAGGCCAGTCTCGGCATCGCGTCGATCGAGCCGGGCCAGAGCGTCCAGGATGTCCTGCGACACGCCGACGCGGCGATGTACCACGCGAAGGAGATCGGGACCGGCGAGCCGCAGGTCTTCGTCGACTCCACGCACGCGCCGGTGCTCCTGCGCCTCGCGCTCGCCGCGGACCTGCGCCGCGCGATCGCCCGGGACGAGCTGTCCCTCGCCTACCAGCCGATTGTGGACCTCCGCGACAACCGGATCGTCGCCGTGGAGGCGTTGGCGCGCTGGCGGACCCCGGAGCGCGGCTCGATCTCGCCGGGGGACTTCATCCCGATCGCGGAGCAGTCCGGGACGATCCACGACCTGGGCAGCTGGGTGCTACGCACCGCCTGCGAGCAGCTGTGGCGGTGGCGGGAGGTCCGCCCCGACGACACCCCGATGCTCGCGGTGAACGTCTCCGGGGCGCAGTTCCGTGATCGTGCGTTCGTCGACAGCGTGCGCACGCTCCTCGATCGCGCGGCGGTCCCGTCGGCGGCCCTGACGCTCGAGGTCACCGAGTCCGCGCTCGTCGGCGACCTCGACCACGCCATCGGTGTGCTGCGGTCCCTGGACGAACTCGGTGTCGGACTCGCCATCGACGACTTCGGCACCGGGTACTCCTCGCTCAGCTACCTGAAGGACCTCCCGGTGGACACGGTGAAGATCGACCGGTCTTTCGTCGCCGGCATCACCCGCGCCTCCGGCGAGTGGTCGCTCGCGCTCGCGATCGTGAAGCTGATCTCGGCGCTCGGCCTGACGACCGTCGCCGAGGGTGTGGAGCAGGGTTCGCAGCTCGCGCACCTACGGGCGTTGGGAGCCGACCAGGCACAGGGCTACTACTTCGCCCGTCCGATGCCCGCCGACGAGATCCTGGAGCTGGTCCGCGAGGGCCACATCGACGTCTCCAAGGCCCGGGACGCCGACGTGGAGGGCCCGACCACCCGGTAGCGGATCCCGGATCGGCTCAGAGGTCCTTGAACGCCTCGAAGGGCTGG
>CAZADJ010000203.1:0-4848 GCA_964483845.1 uncultured Actinomycetota bacterium
GCGGGTAGGTGCCGACGTCGCAGGCGGTGATGTAGCGGCCCCCGAGGCTGTCGATCACGCGCGCGTAGGCCCGCAGCAGCGCCTCCGACTTGTCCGTCTCGGGATCGCCGATGATCACCGCCTTGCCGCCCCCCTGGTCGAGGCCGGCGCACGCCGCCTTGTAGGTCATCGCACGGGACAGCCGCAGCACGTCCACGAGCGCCTCGTGCTCGGAGCCGTACGGGTAGAAGCGGGTACCGCCGAGCGAGGCCCCGAGCGCGGTGGAGTGGACCGCGATGATGCACCGCAGCCCGACGCGCTCGTCCGCTCCGAACACGACCTGCTCGTGGCCGTCGAACAGCTCGAACGGTCCCGCCGCCTCGGTCACGTCCACGCACCCTCCGGATCCGGCTCCTATGCTCCAGCGTACGTCGTCGGCGTCGATCCGGAGGGAGGGGCAGCGATGGTCCCCTGCGCGTACCTGCGCGTCTTCGAGCCGCTCGACGCCTTCCCCGAGGCCGAGCGTGAGCGGTGGGGACGCTACGTGGCCTCCGGCCGCGGACTGAGCGTGCGCGCCGCGCTCCGAGCGGAGGCGCGCTACGCGACGGCCCGGCTGCTGACGGGGCACCAACCGGCTCCGGATCGGCTCGCGCTCGTGCGCCGGGTGGGCCGTCGGGTGCACCTCTGCCCGCTCCAGCTCGCCGAGCGGCACGCGGTGGCGCTCCTCGAGTTCAGACAGATGCTCCCCGAGCCGGCGCTCGACGCGTTCGTGACCCCCGGGGAGTCGCGCTCGGCGGCCGTCGCCGTCGGCCAGCTCGAGCGGCCGCCCCACATCCAGGCGTCCTCGTGGGAGGTGCCCCTGCGCTGGTTCGTCGCCTTCGCCCCGAACGAGCGCCACCTCGTCGATCCACCGGAGGGTCGGGGGCCGCGCCTCACGTACCTGACGAGCATCGCGGCGGCGCTCGAGCGGCTGGAGCGCGTGATCGACGTGGTCGAGACCACCCTGGAGGACGGTGACGAGATCGTCGACTCCCTCGCCGAGCTCTTGGACTGGCTCGCCAGCTTCGCGGACGACAGCATCCTCGAGCTCGACTACGGGGGTCTGACCGGTGTCATCCCGAGCGCGGATCTCGCGACCGACGACTCCTGCGCGGAGCTGTGGGAGGTCGTCGACGGCCTCGAGCGTGGGGACGCCGTGACCGCCGTGAGCGGCTACGAGACCGTCGCCGCGCGGTGGCAGGCGCTGCGCAGCGTGCACCGCGCCAACTGACGCGTCGACGTCGGCGACCACCCGGCCGCGGAAGATGGCCCGTTCAGACCCGGCGAAGATGACCCGCTACCACCTTCCCTCGGGGCCGCGCTCGGCGCACGCTCGTCCCGTCGGGACGTCCGGTGTGTGACGGTGGGTGGGAGACGAGGCGACGATGCGAGGGAGTGCGACCGAGGACGAGCTGCTCACCCCGGGGGAGGTCGCGCGGCTCTTCGGGGTGAACCCGAAGACGATCACGCGTTGGGCGACCGCCGGCAAACTGCGCCCGATCCGGACGCTCGGCGGGCACCGCCGGTACCGCGCCTCCGAGGTCCACGAGCTGCTGGCACGTGGTCAGGAGGGGAGGTGAGGACCGCGGACCGGGAGGGGGCTGCGCCTCACCGGTCCGCTGAGATCACCGCGGCCGACCGCGACGAGCCGTCCACGGCGAGCTCGACCGCGGCCCTCCCGGCGAGCGGGGCGAGCAGGTTCCCGGTCCCGCTGTAGGCACCGCACGCCGTGACGCCGGGGCGCACCTCCTCGCAGACCGGCAGACGATCCTCGGTGAAGGCGATCAGCCCGGCCCAGCGGTGGGAGACCGTCGCGGCCGGGTGGACCCTCGCGAGGAGCCGGTCGAGCTCGTGCTGGACGTCCGCGGTCGGGATCGCCTCGTCGGTCCACTCGGCTGACCCGCCGCGGTCGCGCGCGCCACCGAGCACGATGCGGCCGTCGGGCAGCTGCTGCCAGTAGTCGTAGCCCCAGCGGGCGTACACCGGCCGCTCCCACCGGCGGGGAGCCGGCTCGGTCCCGAGCATCTGGGCCCGGGCGGTCCGTACGCGCCCGCGCAGCTCCGGGAGCAGCTCCTCGAGGCACCCGTCGACGGCGACCACGACCGCGTCGCACGCGATCGTCGCGCGCGGCGTTCGCACCTCACCGGTCACCACGTCGGTCGCCGGGGTGGCGGTGTGCAGCGCGAGCCCCGCGTCGTGGAGCCGGGCCGCCAGCGCCCGACAGCGTGCGACCGGGTCGAACGCGGCGTCGGCGGGGAGCAGCAGGCCGCGGCCCTCGTCGCCCGCGTACGGCTCGACCGGGATGCCGTCCGCGGTGAGGGCGTCGGCGTGCGCCTCGCAGTCGGCCAGCTCGTCGTCGTCGGCGGCCAGGCGGATGCTGCCGGTGCGCCGCACCACCCCGGGGAGGTCACCCGTCAGCCGGTCGAGCTCGCGTGCCGTGGCTCCGTGGATCGCGACCGCGCGGTCGCGGCCGTGGCGCGCGACCGTGTCGTGGTGGAAGGTCGCCGCTCCCGTGAGGAGGAAGCCACCGTTGCGTCCGGACGCGCCCCCGCCGATGCCGTCCGCGTCGATGCCGACCGCCGCGATCCCGCGCTCGGCGAGGGTCGACAGGGCCGAGAGCCCGGCCGCCCCGAGACCGACGACGCAGACCCCGGTGCGGACGTCGCGGGTGAGGGGGCCGTCGCCGTCCCCCGCGTCTGCACCCCACAGCGGTGTCGACGCGTCCCGCCCGAGCTCGTCCCCGTCCCGTGTCATCCGCGGTCTCCTGCCCTCGGGCGCCGCACCCATCCGTGATAGCGTGCCCGCGGTCGGACGTCCGCCCGAACACCCACCTCCGCGCGACGTCCGCGCCGACCACCTCGACGCGATGGGACGCCCGATGTCACCGACCACGACCACGCCGGCGGGACGGACCCGTGCGCCTGCGGGTGCCGCCCGGTGAGCGCCGTCGCACGACGACCCACCGCCCCGCCGCGGGGGAGCGGCGCCGACCACCAGGACCATCCCCTCCGTCGGTTGTGGCGACACGCGTCCGGGCACCGCCGGGAGATCGTGTTCGCCACCGTCTGCTCGGTGCTGAACAAGGCCTTCGACCTCGGTCCGCCGGTGCTCATCGGGCTGGCCATCGACATCATCGTCGAGCAGCAGGACTCCTTCATCGCCCGCTTCGGCATCGACGACCTGCGCCACCAGTTCTTCGCGCTCGCCGTGGTCACGGGCCTCGTGTGGTTGTTCGAGTCGATCTTCCAGTACCTCTACGACGTCGCGTGGCGCAACCTCGCCCAGACGATCCAGCACGAGCTGCGCCTCGACGCCTACGAGCACGTGCAGGACCTCGAGATGGCCTACTTCGAGGACCGCTCGACCGGTGGGCTGATGGCGATCCTGAACGACGACGTGAACCAGCTCGAGCGCTTCCTCGACCGTGGCGCGAACGAGATGCTCCAGGTGACGACGACGGTGATCCTGATCGGCGCCGCCTTCTTCGTCATCGCCCCGGGCATCGCCTGGTGGGCCTTCGCGCCGATGCCGGTGATCCTCTGGGGTTCGTTCCGGTTCCAGCGGGCGCTCGCGCCCCGCTACATGCGCGTGCGTGAGCGCGTCGCCGACCTCAACCACACGCTGTCGAACAACCTGTCGGGGATCGCGACGATCAAGGCGTTCACCGCCGAGCGGCGCGAGATCGAGCGCGTGCGCGCGGAGAGCGACGCGTACCGCGAGGCGAACGAGGACGCGATCCGCCTCTCGTCGGCGTTCGTCCCGCTGATCCGGATCGCGATCCTCGTCGGGTTCACCTTCATCCTGCTGCTCGGTGGTTTCCGGGCGCTGGACGGGACGCTCGCCGTGGGGACGTACAGCGTCATGGTGTTCATCACCCAGCGGCTGCTGTGGCCGCTGACCCGGCTCGGTGAGACCTTCGATCTCTACCAGCGCGGGATGGCGTCGACCCGGCGGCTCCTCGACCTCATCGAGACCGAGCCGCAGCTCGACGACGGCGACCGGACGCTCGAGCGCGTCGACGGGGCGGTCGACTTCGACGACGTCCACTTCGCCTACGCGGACGGCACACCGGTGCTGCGTGGCCTGAGCCTGGGGATCGCGGCGGGGGAGACCGCCGCGATCGTCGGCGCGACCGGCGCCGGCAAGTCCACCGTCGTGAAGCTCCTCCTGCGCCTGTACGACCCGCAACGTGGGGCGATCCGCCTCGACGGGATCGATCTCCGGGAGCTCACCACCGCCAGCCTGCGCGACGCGACCGGGCTGGTCTCCCAGGACGTCTTCCTGTTCCACGGCACGGTCCGGGAGAACATCGCCTACGGCCGGCCGGACGCGACCCAGGACGAGATCGAGGCCGCGGCGCGCATCGCGGAGGCGCACCGGTTCGTCACCGAGCTGCCGCACGGGTACGACACCGTCGTCGGCGAGCGCGGTCAGAAGCTGTCCGGTGGACAACGCCAGCGGGTCTCGATCGCCCGTGCGGTCCTCGCCGACCCGCCGGTGCTCATCCTGGACGAGGCGACCTCGGCGGTGGACAACGAGACGGAGGCGGCGATCCAGCGCTCGCTGGAGCGCATCGCGGTCGGGCGGACGACCATCCTGATCGCCCACCGGCTGTCCACCGTGCGCAACGCCGACTGCATCCACGTCCTGTCCGCGGGACGCGTCGTCGAGGCGGGCACCCACGAGGAGCTGCTGGAGCACGACGGCATCTACGCCGCGCTGTGGCGGGTGCAGACCGGCGAGGTGCTGCTCCGCCAGCCCTGACCCGCCACCGACCGGATGGGTCGCCGCGTCGGTGGCGTGTGTGAGTGCCGTGAGTGGCACGGAGCC
>CAZADJ010000204.1:0-4841 GCA_964483845.1 uncultured Actinomycetota bacterium
ACCTCGACGCAGATGCCGCAGTACATGCACAGCGCGAAGTCGATCGCGAAGCGGTCGAGCTGGTTGCGCGTCCGGGTCCGTCCGCCCTCCTCGCCGGCGGGGATGGTCTCCTTGTGCGAGTCGATGTAGATGCACCAGTCCGGGCACTCCTTCGCGCAGAGCATGCAGACGGTGCAGTTCTCGTCCATCAGCGCGATCACCCCGCGGGTGCGCGGGTGGAGGTCGGGCTTCTCGTGCGGGTACTGCTGGGTGACCGCCGGGGTGAGCATCGTCTTCAGCGTCACCCCGAGGCCCTTCAGCAGCCCGAGGCCGGGCAGGCCCTGCGGCCGCCGCTGGTCGGTTCCGAGCGCCATCTAGAACACCACCTTCGCGATCGCGACCCCCGCGATGAGGACGAGGGAGAGCGGGATCATCACGGTCCAGGCGAAGCGCTGCAGCTGATCCTCGCGCAGCCGCGGGTAGGTGACCCGCAGCCAGACCATCGTCCAGGTGAGGAACAGCACCTTGCCGGCCATCACCCCGAACCCGAGGAGCGTCCCGCCGAGGCCGCAGGCCATCTGCGCGCCGACGCCCTCGCAGCCCGGCAGGCCCATCCCCGGCCAGATCTCCCAGCCGCCGAGGTACAGCACCGACATCAACGCCGAGAACACCACCATCCCCGCGTACTCGGAGAGGAGGAACATCCCGAAGCGGATCCCCGTGTACTCGGTGAGGAACCCGAAGACGAGCTCGGAGTCGGCGATCGGCATGTCGAACGGCGGGCGGTTCAGCTCGGCGAGCACCGCGGTGTAGAAGATGGCGAAGCCGAGGAACTGCGGGACGACGTAGGGGACCGCGATCCCGGTGTCGAGCAGCTCGAAGCCCGCCTGCGCGTCGACGATCCCGGGCAGCGACAGCGTCCCGGCCTGGATCGCGACCGCCGCGGCGGCCAGCACCAGCGGGAGCTCGTAGGCGATCAACTGCGCGGCGGCGCGGACACCGCCGATCAGCGAGAACTTGTTCGCCGACGACCAACCGGCCATGAGCACGCCGAGCACCCCGATCGAGCCGATCGCCAGCACGTAGAACAGCCCGAGCTCGAGGTCGACCGCCCACAGCCCCGGGCCGAGCGGGATGACCAGCAGCACGAGCAGCGTCGAGGCGAGCGCCACGCCCGGCGCCATCCCGAACACCCACTTGTCGGCGGCGGCCGGGGTGATCCCCTCCTTCTGGATGAACTTCACCCCGTCCGCGACGAGCTGCAGGGTGCCGTGCGGGCCGACGTCCATCGGACCGAAGCGGGCCTGCGAGTGGCCCATCACCTTGTGCTCCATGTAGCCGACGAGCAGCGGCGCGACGAGGAAGAAGCCGAGGAGCGCGGCCATCTTGATGGCGACGTCGAGGCCGAACACGCCGGTGGCGTCGAGCACCGACGGCACCCCCTGCGCGACGACGAAGGTCGCGTCGAGCGCGGCCGCACCGATGCTGGCGAGCGCGCTCATCGGTCCACGTCCCCGACGACGAAGAAGACGCTGCCGAGCACCGCGATGAGGTCCGGGACGAGGATCCCCTCGAGGAGGTAGGGCAGCATCGAGATGTTCGAGAACGACGGTGTGCGCATCTTCAGGCGCCACGGCGTCTTCTTGCCGTCCGAGACGAGGTAGTAGCCCAGCTGCCCGAGCGGGTTCTCGGTGCGCACGTACACCGCCCCCTCCGGCGCCTTCACGACCTTCGGCAGGCGCACGTTCACCGGTCCCGCCGGCAGGCGGCCGTGGATCTCGTCGATGATGTCGACCGAGACGCGGATGCGGTTCAGCAGGCAGTAGAACCGGTCGAAGGAGTCGCCGTTCTCGCCGGTCGGCACCTCGACGTCGAGCTCGTCGTACTTCAGGTACGGCTCGGTGACGCGCACGTCCTCGGCGACGCCGGTCGCCTGCAGGATCGGACCGGTGACCCCGTAGGACGTAGCGATCTCCGGCGGCAGCTCACCGATCCCCTTCGTGCGGGCCTGGAAGATCTCGTTGCCGAGGACGAGGTCCTCGTAGTCGGGGATGCGACCGCGCAGCACCTCGACCAGCCGGCGCGACTCCTTCAGGAAGCCCTTCGGCAGGTCCTGCTTCAGGCCACCGACCTGGTTGTAGGTGAAGTGCAGACGCCCGCCGGTCGCGGATTCGAGCAGGTACTGGATGTCCTCGCGCTCGCGGAACGCGTGGAACATCGGCGTGATCGCGCCGAGCTCGAGGGCGAACGAGCCGACGAACATGAGGTGGTTCAGGACCCGGTTCCACTCGTAGATCAGCATCCGGATCCACTGGGCCCGCTCGGGCACCTCCATCTCCAGCATCGTCTCGACGGCGAGCGCGACGCCGACCTCGTTGCAGAAGCCGGACAGCCAGTCGTGGCGGTTGGTGAGCGCCATGATCTGGCGGTAGTCGCGGTACTCCGCGAGCTTCTCGAAGCCGCGGTGCATGTAGCCGATCACCGGCGAGGCCGAGACGATCTGCTCCCCGTCGATGTCCACGACCAGACGCAGGACGCCGTGCGTCGACGGGTGCTGCGGCCCGATGGACAGCGTCATGTCCTGCGTCTCGAAGTCGCTGTCGCCGCGCATCTCGACGAACATCGTCTCGCCGGGCGCGGTGGCCGGCATGGCCTGCTCGCGCGTCTCCATGTCGGACATCAGCCGCCCCCGCCGTCGCTGCCGTCCCCGTCGTCGTCCTCGCGGTCGTCCTCGAGCGCCTCCTCGGCGCCCTCGCGGCCGCGGTCGACCTCGTCCTCGGGCGGCTCCCCGTCGACGGACCCGGGACGCCGGCCGCCCTCGACCTCGGCCGCAGCGTCGGCCTCCTCGTCGATGGTCTCGCGCAGCCCGCCCTCGGCGGTCGCCTCACCGGCGTCGACCTCCTCGAAGGGCTCGTCCTCCGGACCCGACGGGGCACCGGGCGGCCCGGTCTGGGCTGGGACGTCCTCGTGCGTCGGCTCCTGCACCGGCCTCGGCTCGTCCGAGTCCCCCGACCCCTCGTCCTCCCCCGCGGCGCGCTCCTCGGCCCGCTTGCGCCGCATCTCGGCCGCCTTCTCCCGGGCGCGGGCCACGCGGGCGGCCTCGGCCTCGTCGGGCTCGGCGCCGACGCCCTCGTCGGACGCGGTCGTCTCCGGCGCCTCGGGGTCGAGCTCGGTGCCCTCGCCGACCTCGATCTGCTCCTCGTCGAGCACCCCGGCGGCGCGCTTCGCCTGCTCGGCCATCGCCTCGTCCGGCGCGGTGGGACCGGGGGAGGCGCCGGGGCCGACCGGCTTCTTCTCCAGCGGCTCGCCGGTCTCCTCGTCGATCTCGAGCGGCTCCTTCAGGCCGGGCCACGGCTTCGCCTCGCGGGTGGCGAGGTGGAAGTCCTTGCGCAGCGGCCAGCCCTCGAAGTTCTCCGTGGTGAGGATCCTCGGGGCGACACCCGGGTGCCCGTCGAACTCGATGCCGAACATGTCCCACGCCTCGCGCTCGTGCCAGTCGGCACCGAGGTAGATGTCGGTCAGCGTGGGCGCGGTCGGCTCCTCGCGTCCGCCGGCGCAGAGGTGTCGGAGCAGCACGCGGTGGCGGTGCTCGGTCGAGTAGAGGACGGCCACGACCGCGAAGCCGTCCTCGCGCTCGTCGACCCCCGACAGGCAGTCGAAGAAGTCCAGGTTGAGCTGCGGGTCCTCGTTGCCGAGGCGCGCCGCCTCGACGTAGCCCTCGGCGTCGAGCGTGAGCGTGAGCCGGCCCCACGCGACCTCCGACCCGACGACGTGGTCGCCGAGTTCGTTCGCGAAGCGCTCCTGGAGCTCCTCGGGGGTCACCCGCTCACCCCTCCACGACCGCGTCGAGCACCGGCTCGTCCTCGCCGACCACCAACGGCTCGCGCCGCTCGGCCAGACGCTCACGGATGTTCTCCTGTCCGATGCGCTCCTGCAGGAGGAGGATCCCCTCGAGGAGCGCCTCGGGCCGCGGCGGACAGCCGGGGACGTAGACGTCCACCGGGACCGTCTGGTCGACGCCCTTGGTGACCGAGTAGCTGTCCCAGTACGGACCCCCGCAGTTCGAGCAGGAGCCGAACGAGATGACGTACTTCGGCTCCGGCATCTCGTCGTAGACCCGCTTCAGGGCCGGTGCCATCTTGTCGGTGAGCGTCCCGGCGACCACGAGCAGGTCCGCCTGGCGCGGACCGTGGGCGACCGGGATCACCCCGAGGCGCATGAAGTCGTGGCGTGCGGTGGACGCGGCGATGAACTCGATCGCGCAGCACGCGAGACCGAAGTTCATCACCCACAGCGAGTACTTCCGGCCCCAGTTGAACAGGAACCGCACGGGGTTCGGCAGGTCGACCTGCTCGATCAGTCCCATCGCATCACTCTCTCGTCCGGGCTCGGTTCGGAAGGTACGGCCTTGGGCACGTCAGTCCCATCGCAGCACTCCCTTCCGCCACGCGTACACGAGCCCCTCGAAGAGGGTCGCGATGAAGAGGAACATGGCGACGAGCGCCCACAGCGGCGAGATGGGCGAGTCCGCTCCGAGCTCACCCAGCAGCACGGCCCACGGGAAGACGAACACCGCCTCGACGTCGAAGATGACGAACAGGAACGCGAACACGTAGTAGCGGATGTTCATCTGCGTCCAGCCGGACCCGACCGGCTCCACGCCGCACTCGTAGGTGGACAGCTTGTCCGGGTGCGGCAGCGAAGGTCGCATCACCCGGTTCGCCACGACGGCGCCCGCGTACAGGCCGACGCCGACGATCGCGAGCACCGCGAACGTCAGCCACTGGCCGTAGAAGGTCACCCTGGGCCTCCGTGTCTCGGGCAGGCTCTGTCTCGGGCGGTCCGTCTCTGGCGGTCGTCTC
>CAZADJ010000205.1:0-3211 GCA_964483845.1 uncultured Actinomycetota bacterium
GGGCTCGCGCCGCTCCAGGCGGTGGATCTCGGCGGTCACGCCATCACCGCCGCGATCGAGCGGTCCGGGATCGAGCCCGACCAGGTCGGCTACGTGGTGATGGGCCACGTCCTCCAGGCCGGTCAGGGCCAGATCACCGCCCGACAGGCGGCGGTGAAGGCCGAGGTGCCGATGACCACGCCGGCGGTCACCGTGAACAAGGTCTGCCTGTCCGGCATGACCGCGATCGCCGACGCGGACCGCCTCATCCGGGACGGCCTCTTCGACGTCGTCGTCGCCGGTGGGATGGAGTCGATGACCAACGCCCCCTACCTGCTGCCCGACGGTCGCTTCGGTCACCGCATGGGTGACGGCAAGGTCGTGGACGTGATGATGTGGGACGGGCTCACCGACCCCTTCGAGCACGTCTCCATGGGCGAGTCCTCCGACGAGGTGAACACCCGTCTCGAGATCGGCCGCGAGGAGCAGGACGAGTGGTCGGCGCGCAGCCACGAGCGGGCGGTGAACGCGTGGAAGGACGGCCGCTTCGAGGACGAGGTCGCGCCCGTCGAGGTCCCGCAGCGCAAGGGCGACGCCGAGGTGATCGACCAGGACGAGGGGATGCGCCCGGGGACGACCGCCGAGAGCCTGGGCAACCTCCGTCCGGCGTTCACGAGGGACGGCACGATCACCGCCGGGAACGCCTCGCAGATCTCCGACGGTGGCGCCGCCCTCGTGCTGACCAGCCGGGAGCGGGCCGACGAGCTCGGACTGGACGTGGCGGCGACGATCCGCGGCTGGGACACCGTCTCCGGGCCGGACAACTCGCTGCACAGCCAGCCGTCGAACGCGATCGCGAAGCTCGCCGACCGGCTCGACGACGACCCGGCCGGCTACGACCTGTACGAGATCAACGAGGCGTTCGCGTCGGTGGCGATCCAGTCGGTCCGGGATCTCGACCTGGACGACGAGAAGGTGAACGTCAACGGCGGTGCGGTCGCGCTCGGCCACCCGATCGGGTGCACCGGGGCGCGTATCACGATCACGCTGATCGCCGAGCTCGCCCGGCGCGGCGGCGGTCGCGGCGCGGCGGCGCTGTGTGGCGGCGGCGGGCAGGGCGACGCGCTCGTGCTCGACGTCGCCGGCTGAGCGACGCACGTGTCCGCTGATGGTGGCCCGACGGAGGCCGACGCCGAGGAGCTCGACGCCCTCGTGGACGCGCTCGCCGACCGCGAGCGTCGCGCGATCGCGCGGCTGCTCACGCTCGTCGAGGACGGGGGGCCGGAGGACCTGCGGGCTGCCGTCGGACGCCTGTACCCGCGGACCGGGCGGGCCCGGATCATCGGGCTGACCGGCTCGCCGGGTGTGGGGAAGTCGACGCTCACGAACGTGCTCGCCGCCGAGCTGCGATCCCGTGACCGCACGGTCGGGGTGATCGCGGTCGACCCGTCGTCGCCGTTCTCGGGCGGCGCGCTGCTCGGTGACCGCGTCCGGATGCAGGGCCACCACGCCGACGAGGGTGTGTTCATCCGCTCGATGGCCGCGCGGGGCCACCTCGGCGGGATCTCGTTCGCGACCCCGCAGGCGGTGCTGGTCCTCGACGCCGCGGGCTTCGACGACGTCATCATCGAGACGGTCGGGGTCGGACAGTCGGAGGTCGAGGTGGCGTCGACCGCCGACACCACGGTGGTCTGCGTGGCACCGGGGATGGGCGACGCGATCCAGGCGGCGAAGGCGGGGATCCTCGAGGTGGCCGACGTCTTCGTCATCAACAAGGCGGACCACGGGGGCGCGGGCAAGACCGAGGCGGAGTTGCGCTCCATGCTGGACATGGCCCACATCCTCGGACAGGAGGGGTGGCGCCCCCCGATCCTGCGCACGATCGCGGTCCGACCCGAAGGCGTCGTGGAGCTCGTCGACGCGCTGGAGGAGCACCACGATCACCTGGTCGAGACCGACGAGCTCGAGCAGCGGCGCCGTGCCCGGGCGGAGCACGCGGTCCGGGAGATCGCGTTGGCTCAGGTGAGGGACCGGTTCGAGGACCTCGACGCGGCGGCGGACGGGGACGGGACCGGGCTGCTCGCGAGCCTCGCCGGCCGGGTCGCCGACCGCGATGTCGACCCGTACGCGGCAGCGGACGAGCTGCTGGCGGCGCTGCGCACGTGAGCGGCTCGAGTAGCGGCAGCGGTAGCCGCCAGGACGTGAGCGGCTCGAGCACCATCCCGCTCCCGCCGGTCGACGAGGTCGCCCCGGGGCTGTGGGTCATCCCCGTACCGATCCCCGTCAACCCGCTCCGGTACGTGCTCGTGCACGCCTTCGAGACGACCGACGACGGCGTGGTCCTGGTCGACGCGGGCTGGGACACCCCCGAGGCGTGGGGAGCACTGACCGACGGTGTGGAGCACATCGGTGCGGTGATCGGCGACGTCCGTGGGGTGCTGGTGACGCACATCCACCCGGATCACTACGGCCTGGCCGGCCGCATCCGGGACGCGGCCGGGTGCTGGATCGGCCTACACCCCGCGGACGCCGTCACGATCGACAGCCGCTACGTGGACGTCGACGACCTCGTCGCGCGCATCCGCCAGTTCGTGATCCAGGCCGGTGCGCCCGATGATGCGGTCGACGAGCTCTCCACCGCGAGCCTCGCGGTCCGCGAGTTCGTGTCGATGGCCGATCCCGACGTCCTCATCGAGGACGGCGACCGACCCGAGGTCCCTGGCTGGGAGCTCGTGGCGATCCACACGCCCGGTCACACGCCGGGGCACCTCTGTTTCTCCCTGCCCGATCACGATGCGGTCCTCACCGGCGACCACGTGCTGCCACGGATCACCCCGAACGTCTCCTACCACCCGCAGTCGGGGCCCGACCCCCTCGGGGACTTCCTCGCGTCCCTGGAGCGGCTCCGCGCGTACGGCTCGGCGACGGCGCTGCCCGCCCACGAGTGGCGGTTCGCCGACCTCGAGTCGCGCCTCGATGAGCTGCTCGCGCACCACGAGGAGCGCCTGGACGAGGCGGTGCGCATCGTGGCCGACGGGGCGCAGACCGCGTGGGAGATCGCCGCCGCGACGACGTGGTCCCGTCCGTGGGAACGCCTCGCCGGCTACATGCAGCGCATGGCGGTGATGGAGACCTACGCGCACCTGGTCGTCCTGGAGGAGCGCGGGCGGCTCCGGCGCGTCGCGGAGCACCCCGCACGGTGGCGTCCCGTCGGCGAGCGACCTTGACCGCG
>CAZADJ010000205.1:3311-4779 GCA_964483845.1 uncultured Actinomycetota bacterium
GTGTCTCAGGGGTGTAGGCGCGCAGGCGCGCCGAGACGGCCCGCTTCGGCGTCGAGCAGCTCGAGGACCTCGCGGACGTCGTCCTCGGTGGTGCGCAGGTTGCCGATCGCGATGCGCAGGACGTAGCGGCCGTTCAGGACCGTGTGGGAGAGGAGCGCTCGCCCGGTCGCGTTCACCGCCTCCAGCAGGGCCTCGTTGCGCTCGTCCTCCTCCGGAGGGCCGGCCGCATCGAAGACGGCGCGGAAGCAGACGGTGGAGAAGATGGTGGGCGCGACGCGGACGAAGCCCGGATGATCGTCCAGCCAACCGGCCACCAGGTCCGCGAGTCGGATGTGCTCGCGGATCGCTCCGGCGAGCCCCTCGTGTCCGAACCAGCGGATCACCATCCAGAGCTTCAGCGCCCGGAAGCGTCGACCGAGCTGGACGCCCCAGTCCATGTAGTTCGTGACGTCCCCGTCGCTCTCCAGGTACTCCGCGGCGATGGAGAACGCCCGGCGCAGGTCGTCGGGGTCGCGGACGTAGAAGGCGCTGCAGTCGATCGGTGTCGCCAGCCACTTGTGCGGGTTCACGACGATCGAGTCGGCGCGCTCGGCGCCGTCGAGGACGTGGCGGAGCTCGGGGACGATCGCGGCGGTCCCCCCGTACGCCCCGTCGACGTGCAGCCACAGACCCTGCTCGTCGCAGATCGCTGCGATCTCCGGGACCGGGTCCACCGAGGTGGTCGAGGTCGTCCCGACCGTCGCGACGACCGCGAACGGTTCCCAGCCGTCGGCACGGTCCTCCTCGATCGCAGCCGCCAACGCCTCGGAGTCCGCTCGGAAGTCCGCGTCCGTCGGGATCTTGCGCAGGCTGCGGTGTCCGAGACCGAGCGCGATCGCCGCCTTGTCCACCGAGGAGTGGGCCTGCTCGCTCGCGTACAACCGCGGTCGGCGATCCCCGAACGCGACCGGGCCGTCCTCGCGCACGTCGGGCCACCGCCGGTGGCGCGCGGCGGCCAGTGCGGTGAACGTCGCCATCGAGGCCGTGTCCATGATGATCCCGCGGAACTCCCTCGGGAGACCGAGCATCCCCCGGAGCCAGCCGAGCGTCACCTCCTCGACCTCGGTCACAGCGGGTGAGGTCCGCCAGAGCATCCCGTTCGCGTTCAGCCCGGCGCTGACGAGCTCACCGATGATCCCGGGGCCCGATCCGGTGATCGCGAAGTAGGCGAGGAACCGGGGGTGCTGCCAGTGGGTGATCCCGGGGAGGACGACGCGGTCGAGGTCCTCGAGGATCGCCTCCATCGGCTCCCCGGTCCGGGGTGGCTCCTCGCGGATCGTCGCGGCGACGTCTCCGGGAGCCACCTGGGCGAGCACCGGGAGATCGCCGACACCCTCGAGGTAGCCGGCGACCCAGTCGAGCGCGGTACGGCCGTGGCGACGCAGGTCGTCCGGCGTCATATCCGAGGTCATCCCGACCTTCCCGCGCG
>CAZADJ010000206.1:0-4655 GCA_964483845.1 uncultured Actinomycetota bacterium
GGTCGTGCTCGTGGGTCGGGCTCGTGGGTCGGGCTCGTGGGTCGTGCGTTGTGCGCGGCCGTTGCGCCCGGTCCCGGTGGTCCGTCGACCGGCGGCGCGGTCGCCGTCCCCTGATACGGTACACGCGTGGCGCGGATCCTCCTGCTCTTGCCCTCGTCCACCTACCGGGCGGCCGACTTCATCGACGCCGCCGCCCAGGTGGACGCGGAGGTCGTGATCGCCTCGGACGCCGAACAGGCCATGGCGCCCGAGATGGGGGACCGGTCCCTGACGCTCCCGCTCCGCGACCCCGACGAGGCGGCAGCGGAGATCGTGCGCCACGCGGAGCGCGCACCCATCGACGCGATCGTCGCGGTCGACGACCAGGGGGTCGTCCCCGCCGCGATCGCATCCCGACGGCTGGGCCTGCCCCACAACCCGCCCGACGCGGTGCGTGCCACGCGCGACAAAGCCGAGCTCCGCCGACGTCTGGCCGGACAGGTCCCCCAGCCGGGTTCGGCGGTCGTCGGCCCCGAGGACGACGTCGCCACGATCGCCGCCGGGATCGGCTTCCCGGTGGTGGTGAAGCCGCTCGGCCTGTCCGCGAGCCGCGGGGTGATCCGCGCCGACGACCGCGAGGCCGCGTCGGCGGCGGCGAAGCGGGTCCGCACGATCCTGGACTGCGCCGACCACGATCCGGGCGAGGACCTGCTCGTGGAGAGGTTCGTACCCGGCGACGAGGTCGCGGTCGAGGGGCTGCTGCGCGACGGGGAGCTCGAGATCCTGGCGGTGTTCGACAAGCCCGACCCTCTCGACGGGCCGTACTTCGAGGAGACGATCTACGTCACCCCGTCACGGCACCCGACCGTCGCGTTGCAGGACGTCGTGCGCGTCACCGGGACCGCGGCCGCCGCGATCGGCCTCCGGGAGGGACCGGTCCACGCCGAGCTGCGCCTGCGGCCGACGGGCAACGGCGGGATCCAAGCCGTCTTCCTCGAGCTCGCCGCACGCTCGATCGGCGGGCTGTGCGCCCGCTCGCTGCGCTTCGGACTCGGCGTGAGCCTCGAGGAGGTGATCGTGCGGCACGCCCTGGGGCTGGAGCTCGACACCCTCCGCCGCGATCCCGACCCGTCCGGCGTGATGATGCTGCCCATCCCGCGGGCCGGTCGACTGGTCGCGGTCGGCGGCCGGGAGCGGGCGCGCGACGTGCCGGGCGTCGTCGGACTCGAGATCACCGTCCCGCCCGGCCGCGAGGTGGAGCCACTGCCCGAGGGCGACCGCTACCTCGGGTTCCTGTTCGCCCGTGGTGGGACGCCCGCGGACGTCGAGGAGGCGCTGCGCACCGCACACAGCCTGCTCGAGGTGCACATCGAGGACGGCTAGAGCCACCTCTCGAAGCGGGTCCCGGTCTCCGCGAAACCGCGACGCTCGTAGAAGCCGCGGGCCTCCTCACGCAGGCTCCCGTTGATGACCGCGAGGATCCCGGCGCGGTGCTCCTGCGCCCAGCGCTCCACCTCGTCCATGAGCGCGCTCGCCACGCCCCGTCGCCGGTGCTCGGGGTGGGTGACGACCGCGAGGACCTGGACCACCGGATCGTCCGCCTCGAGCGGCCAGAGCAGGGTGGCCGCGCTAACCGCGACGAGCCGGTCGCCGTCGAACGCCCCCCAGATCGCGTACGCCGGGTCGGCGGTGAGGCGCTCGACGCGCCCCCGGAGCTGCTCCCCGGTCGCCGGGTAGCCGGCCGAGTCGAGCAGCGGCGCGAGCCCGGCCGCCTCCTCGGGGTGGAGGCGGCGGATCGTCGTCGTCTGCGTCGCCTGCACGGGATTCGTCACCACTTTTCGGTATCGGCAGCTGCGTGCGTGGACTGGAGCCGGTGTGCGAGCAACGCACATCGCCGTGCGGTCCGTCACCACGCTCCCCTCGTCGACCCGCTGCGGTCGGGTCCCCGCAGCGGCAGGCCGAGCACCTCCCCGCACCACCCGAGCGCGTGCTCGAGGTCGCGGACCTGCTCGTCGCGGAGCCCGGACTCCGGTCGGATCCAGGGCGGGGGCGGCCGGGTCGCGGCCACCGCGAGGTGTCCGGCGAGGAGCGCCGCCCACCCGGCCTCGTCGTCCAGCTCGACCGGGGGGATCGCCGCGCCGTCACGTCGCAGGGCGAGGAGCGCGCAGGCGACGTCGAAGCGGGCGTCGCCGCGGAACCACTCGGCCCAGTCGACGAGCACCACCCCGCGGGGCGTGAAGCACAGGTTGCCGGCGGACACGTCGCCGTGGACGAGGTCGTCCCCGGCGAGGTCCACGGTCCGCTCGGCGCGCTCGAGAGCCGCGAGGGCCTCGTCGAGCCAGTCGGGTCCGCAGAGGCCGAGAGCGAGGAACCCGGTGGGGTCATCGGCGATGCGCCCCCACCAGGTCCCGCCGTCCGTCGGGGGGGCTCCGCGCGCGGGATCCGGTGGGGGTGTCGCCGCCACCGCCGCCAGCGTGTCGAACAGCGGCGCCGTGTCCGCCGGGTAGGGCGGTGGCCACCGCTGCCCGGTCAGGTCCTCGAGGACGAGGATCGGCGGATCCTCCGCGTCCCACGCGACCAGACCGGGCAGGTGATCGCTGGCGACGGTCCGGTACAGCGCGTGCTCGTGGGCGAGGCCCTCGGCCCCGGTGCGGTCGGTCGCGACCTTCACGAAGACCGACCCGCCGTCGTCGAGCACGATCCGCCACCGCGGATCGGCCCGGAAGCCGCCGGTGACCCGCCGCCACGAGTCCGGCTGTGCGGGCAGTAGCTCCGCGATCCGGCCCGACAGGCCCTCGAAACGCCCGGTGTCGATCACGGCGCCCCTCCGATGACGTCGTGGTACCGGTCCGCGGTGCGCTCGGCCACCGACCACGTGAAACGCTCGAGCAGCGGCGCGAAGCCGGTGCCGAGCAGCGGGGACCGCCGCCGGCCGTCGCCGCCGGCCAGCACGATCGCGAGCACGTCCGGCCGCCGCATGCCCCGAGGCTAGTCGAGAACCCACCGTCCACGGGTCGACCACGCCCGGGAAGCACTGTGCCCGTTCGTGCGGCCCATCCCCCCACGGACACCCACAGAGCACGCAGACCAGCCCCGCCCGGGACGCGGCGCGCCCCACGCGTGGGCCGGGTCGATCGTCGGTAGCCTCGAGCCCGATGCGCATCCACCTCGTCTCCACCTACGAGCTCGGCCACCAGCCGCTGCACGTCGCCTCCCCAGCCGCCGCGCTGCGGGCCGCCGGCCACGAGGTCCGCTGCGTGGACACCTCGGTGCAGCCCTGGGAGCCGGCAGCGGTCGCGGCCTGGGCCGACGCGGTCGCCTTCTCCGTGCCGATGCACACCGCGATGCGCCTGGCGATCGCCCGGGCACGCGACCTGAAGGAGCGCGCCCCCGACCTGCCGGTCGCCCTCTACGGCCTCTACGCACCCGTCAGCCGCGACCTCACGGTCGGACGGGTCGCCGACGCCGTCATCGCCGGCACCTACGAGCCGCAGCTGGCGGCGTGGGCAGGGGCGCTCGACGGTGACGGCGCCGCCGCGGACCCGACGCCGCGGATCTCCCTGGACCGCCCCGACCCGCAGCTGCCCGCGCGCGACCTGCTGCCACCGCTGGACCGGTACGCGCACCTCGCCGTGGACGGGGAGCACCGCCTCGTCGGGGCGGTGGAGACGACCCGGGGCTGCCTCCTCGAGTGCCGCCACTGCCCGGTCCCGACGGTCTACGGAGGCCGGTTCCGAGCGGTGCCGCGGGACGCGGTGCTGGCCGACATCGCGCAGCTCGTGGAGGCCGGCGCGCAGCACATCACCTTCGCCGACCCGGACTTCCTGAACGGGCCGACCCACTCCCTGCGCATCGTCGAGGAGATGCACGCCCGCTGGCCGCAGCTCACCTTCGACTGCACCACGAAGGTCGATCACATCGTCGACCACCGCGAGGTGTGGCCCCGGTTCGCCGCGGCCGGCTGTCTCTTCGTGGTCTCCGCGCTGGAGACCGTGAACGACACGATCCTCGAGCGCCTCGAGAAGGGCCACACCACGGCGCAGGCTGCCGAGGCGATCGGACTGCTGCGCACCCACGGCATCGAGATGCGCCCGTCCTGGCTCCCGTTCACCCCGTGGACGACGATCGAGGACGTCCGGTCGATGCTCGGCTTCATCGTGGAGCACGACCTCATCTACAACGTCGAGCCGGTGCAGTACACCATCCGGCTCCTGCTGCCCGAGGGGTCGCTGCTGCTCGACCACCCGGACCTCTCCCCGCACCTCGGTGACTACGACCCGGAGCGGCTGACCTACGCGTGGACCGCCGCCGACCCGCGCGTCGACGACCTGCAACGCGAGCTCGCGTCCATGGTCGAGGAGGACACGGCGGCCGACACCCCGGTCGTGGAGACGTTCCTCGACGTGAACGCCGCCGTGTACGCGGCCGTGGGTGCCGATCCGGAGGCGGCGACCCGCCGGGCGGCGTCGCTCGGCTCCCGGGCGGCCGAGGGGCGGCCACGGCTCACCGAGCCGTGGTTCTGCTGAGCGGAGCCCACCGACGAGATGGCCGGTCCGGCCATCCGCAGCGAGACCGGCGAGGGGCGTGCGCCGTCGTGAACGGCTCGCGGGACCCGGACTACAGCGTGATGACGTGGTCCGGCGGGCTGCCCGCGAGCGCCTCGTAGAGGTCCGGGA
>CAZADJ010000207.1:0-4605 GCA_964483845.1 uncultured Actinomycetota bacterium
GTTCACGGGAGTTCGCACCGCCGCCTGACGGTCCCCGGTAGCCTCGGAGCCGACGTCGATGGCTGCGTAGGGCGCCCCTAGCCCACGACGGCGAGGACGGCGGAGGTGGGGCCATAGAACCCCTGGAGCTGCTCCGGACGCTCGCGGTGCTGGCGTTCCTCGGCCTCACGGTGCTCGCGGCGGCGTACTGGCGGCGACGGCCGGCCGCCGGCAGCGGGTGGCTCGTAGCGAGCTTCGGCGCGCTCACGACGGTGCTGGTGCTCGCCTTCCTCGACCTCGAGTTCGAGACGGGCTGGGTCGATCTCGTGGTCCACAAGATCACCGTGGCGCTCCTCGTCGCGTTCCCCTACTGCGTGTACCACTTCATGCGCACGTTCCTCCCGGCGCGACCCGTGACGGCCACGGTGGCGCACGGGCTGACGGCGGTCGCGCTCCTCGGGACGCTGCTCGCGCCAGAGCCCCTGAGCCTCGAACCCGACGCATCGTTCGTGGCGGTGGCGACCGCGTGGGTCGTCGTGGCGCAGTTCGTCGCCGTCTCGCTCGTCGCGGCGGTGCGGTTGTGGATGGCGGGAGCCGACCAGCCTCCGGTCGCCCGCGGGCGGATGCGGGTGCTCGGATCCGGTGTCGTCGCGATGGCCCTGGCGTTGCTCGTCACGGTCGTGGCGGAGGGGGAGGCCGTCAGCCTCGTGACGCAAGGCATCGCTCTGAGCGCCGGCGTGCTGTGCCTGGTCGGGTTCGCGCCGCCGCCGATCCTGCGCAGCGTCTGGCGTCGGGGGGTCGACACCGTCATCCGCGACGCCGAGGAGGCGATCGCGACCGCCCTCGTCCCGGAGGACGTGGCCGCCGCGCTCCTGCCGGCCGTCCGTGACGCCTTCTCGGCGGACGCGGCGGCGCTGGTCGACGACGAGGGTGCCGTGATCGGCGCGGTCGGCGCCGACGCCCACCGGCTCCCCGAGCGCACCGACGACCCCCGTGTTCTGGTCGGCGAGCTGCGGACCGGGAGCCTCCTGGTCGCGGGCAACCGGTTCGCGCCGTACTACGGCGACGACGAGCGGCAGCTGCTGGCGACGTTCGGGACCGTCGCGGACCTCGCCCTGGAGCGGGCCGAGCTGTTCGGGCAGGAACGCGGTGCCCGCGCCCAGATCGAGACCGCCCACGCGGAGCTCGAAGCGTTCGTCTACGGGATCAGCCACGACCTGAAGAACCCGATCATCACCTTGCTGGGCTACGCCGAGCTGCTGGATGCCGACCACGGGGACCGGCTCGACGACGAGGGCAGGCACTTCCTGCAGCGCATGACCGCGAGCGCCGAGTACATGCACGAGCTGCTGAACGATCTCCTCGAGCTGTCCCGGATCGGCCGGGTACAGACCGAACCCGAGACGGTCGATCTGGCCGCGATAGCCACCGCCGTGGCCGAGGAGACCGGCCGTGCGCACCCGGCCGCGACCGTCCGTGTCGGGGAACTGCCCGCCGTCCACATGAACCCGGTCCGCACCCGCCAGCTGCTCACGAACCTCGTGGAGAACGCGGTGAAGCACGGTGGCCGCGATGACGTCACCGTGAATGTGTCGGCCGGTGGGCACGCGCCACCGGGGATGGTGCGGGTGCTGATCGCCGACGACGGCGTCGGGATCCCCCCCGAGCACCACGACCGCGTCTTCGGCATGTTCGAGCGCCTCGGCGAGGGCGCGTACGGCGACGGGGGCGGCACCGGCATCGGGCTGTCGATCTGCCGTCGTATCGCCGAGGTCGCGGGAGGTAGCATCGGGCTCGGCGAGCCCGAGACCGGGACGGAGGTCCACCTCGATCTCCCGCTCCCGCCGAGCGTCCGCGGTGAGGCCGAGCCCGGCGCGGACGACCGGACGGGGAGCCACTACTCCGTGGAGGCGGGACCATGACGACGTCGGCTACGACGCGACGGGTGCTCGTGGTCGACGACGACCCCGACCACCTCGTCCTCATCCGCCGCGCTCTCGATGCCTACGACGACCACGTCGACCTCGACATCGACGCGGTCTCCAGCGGGCAGGAGGCCCTCGACTACCTCCACCAACGCGGTCGGTACGCGGAGCAACCACGCCCCCACCTCATCCTCCTCGACCTGAAGATGCCGGGGGTGAGCGGGTTCGAGGTTCTGGAGCAGGCGAAGGGCGACGACCTGCTGCGGAGGATCCCGATCATCGTCCTGTCCTCGTCCGACCGCCCCGAGGACGTCGCGAGCGCCTACGGGCTCGGGAGCAACTCCTACGTGACGAAGCAGGTCTCGATCACCGGCATCCGATCCGGGCTGAGCGAGGTCGCCCGCTACTGGTTCGAGCGGTCGACGCTCCCGGAGCCACCCGAGTGAGCCCCGCCGCCGCGACGCTCGTCCGGGAGTCCCACCCCCGCCTCCTCGTGGTCGAGGACGACGCGGATCAGCGCGAGCTGATACGCCGACGCCTCGAGGGCGAGGGGTACGAGGTGCGGACGGCGGCGTCGGGCGAGGAGGCGCTGGAGTCGCTCGACGACATCGAGCTCGTCCTGCTCGATCAGCGGCTGCCCGGCACGAGCGGGATCGAGGTGCTGGAGGCGATCAACACCCGCGACGCGGACGGCGCGCTCGGAGGCGGCCCGTCGGTCGTGATGGTCACCGGGATGGGGTCGGGCGAGCTGATCATCGAGGCGATGCGCGCGGGCGCGATCGACTTCGTGGTCAAGGACCCCACGTACCTGCGCTCCCTGCCCACCGTGGTCGAACGGGCCTGGCGTCACCACGAGGTGGCCCGACGTGCCCAGCGGCTCCAGCGCCTCGCACTGCTGGTCACCTCCGCGACCGATCGTGAGCGGATCTTCTCCGAGATCGTCCACGGTGCGCGCGAGCTGCTCGCGGCCGCTGCCTGTGCCCTCGTGCTCCGCGACGAGGGGCTCGAGCTCGTCGCGACGGCCGGCGACGCCGGCGACGCGGTCGGAGCGGCCCGGACGATCGCCGACAGCCAGCACACGCTCCAGGTGCCGGGGACGCTGGTGGCGCGCCTGCCCGCCGGCGCCGGGAGCACGGTCGGGGTGCTCGTCGTGCGCCACGCCGACGGTCGGGTCCTCTCCGACGAGGAGCTCCGGCTCGCGGAGACCTTCGCCAGCTACGCGGGGCTCGCGCTGGACCGCCTCCGGCGGACCGAGCTCGAGCGGTCCCTCGTCGTGGAGCTGCAGCGCACGGTCGATCAGCGCCAGGAGTTCCTCGCCTCCATCTCCCACGAGCTGCGCACCCCGCTCGCGTGCATCCTCGGCTTCGCCGAGACCCTCCGCGAGCACCGCGATCGGCTCCCCGACGGCGAGCGCGACGACCTGCTCGGCCGGATCATCCGCCACGGCTCGGACCTGCGCGGCCTGGTCGACCAGCTGCTCGAGCTCGCGACGCGGGAGCGGGGCCTCGATCCGTCGGCGGCCACGGAGATCGATCTGGACGAGATGGTGCGCGGGTCGGTCGATGACCTCCGACCGCTGCTCGCGGACCGCGAGGTGCGGCTGGAGCTGGCGCCGGTGACCGTCCTCGCCGACGAGACGCTCCTCGGGCGGGTGCTGACCAACCTGCTGTCCAACGCGGCGAAGTACTCGCGCGCGGGTGCGCCGATCACGGTGCGGTCGCGCCCGGTGAGCGACCACGTCGTCGTCGAGGTGGACGACGAGGGCATCGGGATGAGCCGGCAGGACGCCGCTCGGGTCTTCGAGGCCTTCTGGCGCGGGGCGGACGCCACCCGCAACGCCGCCCGGGGCACCGGGATCGGGCTGGCCCTGGTCCGGGACTACGTCCGGCGCATGGGCGGCGACGTGACCGTGGAGTCCGAGCCCGGCGCGGGATCGACGTTCTCGTTCACCCTCCCCCGCGTGTCCGGACGCTGACGCAACGACTCGTCCCCGTGCGTGCGGACAGGAGCGGTCGCCGTAGCCTCACGCGGGCTGCCTCGTTAGCGTTGTCGACATGGGCGGATATGTGCGAGCGTGGTCGGCGGCGATGACGGTGGTTGCCCTCATGGTGATGGTCGTCCTCGTCGCCACGGTGGCTTCGGCGTCGAGCGGCGCCCAGGTGACGGTGCACGGCGACCGGTACGAGGATGCGAGCACCACCACGTCCGAGACGGTGATCGGTGTCGGCGAGACCGTCACGTGGACCTGGGCGGTCGACGACCACTCGGTCACCCACACGGTCGAGGATCCCGACGACCGGGAGTTCGACTCGCACCCGAACTGTAGTCCGCTCCTCGGGTTCAACTGTGGAAGTGCCGACCAGGACCCCTTCGAGCACACCTTCGACGAGGTGGGGACCTACCACTACCACAGCAGGCGGGATCCGGAGGGGATGCGCGGCAAGGTCGTCGTCGAACCACCCCCGCCGTCGCCGTCGCCCTCGCCATCGCCATCGCCCTCTCCGTCGTCGTCGCCGAGCGGTGACCCCGAGCCCTCTCCGTCGCCGTCGCCGTCGCCGACTGAGGAACCCGAGGACCGCTCCGACGAGGGCACTGACGAGGGCGATGACGAGGGCGACGTGGGTGACACCGACGACGGCGGCGGCACCGCGAGCGGGGGCACGACGACGCGATCGTCGGGACAGGCGGCCCGGCCGCCGGC
>CAZADJ010000208.1:0-4586 GCA_964483845.1 uncultured Actinomycetota bacterium
GACCGCATGGAGATCGTCTCCCTGCGGACGGTGACGATGGACATCCCGCCCCAGGACATCATCACGAAGGACAACGTGACCGTCCGCGTGAACGCGGTGACGTACTTCCGGGTGGTCGATCCGATCGACGCGATCATCGAGATCGAGAACTACATCTTCGGTACCTCGCAGGTCGCCCAGACCACCCTGCGCAGCATCATCGGACAGGCCGACCTCGACGACCTGCTCGTCAACCGCGACGAGATCAACTCGCGCCTCCAGAGCATCATCGACGACCTGACGAACCCGTGGGGCGTGAAGGTGTCGCTGGTCGAGGTGAAGGACGTCGAGCTGCCCGAGTCGATGCGCCGCGCGATGGCGCGCCAGGCGGAGGCCGAGCGTGACCGTCGGGCCAAGGTGATCCACGCCCAGGGTGAGTACGAGGCGGCTCAGAAGCTCGCCGACGCCGCCGCGGAGCTCGAGGAGCACCCGGCCGCGATGCAGCTGCGCGTGCTCGGGACGATGTCGGAGATCACCGCGGAGAAGAACTCGACCCTGATCTTCCCGCTCCCGCTGGAGATCATGCGCCTCGCGGACGCCGCCGCCCGCTACTTCGAGAAGACCGACGACCGCGTCGGGTCGTGACCGTTCGGACGAGGCGGATCCGCAGAGCGTGGACCGTCGCGACGGCCGAGCTCTCCTAGGCTCGCGACTGGTCCGTCCGTCGGGGCGCCGCACCGCGGCCGCGCGGACGGGCGCAGACCACCCCGCGGAGGTCCGACCCCGGTGCGAGACGAGGGCACGACCACGAGCCACCTCGGCGAAGCTCGCCGGGTCGTGGTCCTCGTGCTCGGCACCCTCGCGCTGTTCGCGCTGCTGGTGACGGTGGCCGGCGCCCAGGACGACGAAGGCGGGGACGAGCGCGATCTCGCCTCCCAGGGCAGCGACCTCTACGGTCAGTCGTGCGTGATGTGTCACGGCGTCGAGGGTCGGGGCACTGACGTCGCTCCGCCGATCGACGAGGCCTCCCCGGCGCTGATCGACTTCGTGCTGCGCACCGGCCGCATGCCGATCCTGCACCCCGAGGCGCCGGTCCGCCGCAGCGCGCCGCGCTTCGACGAGCGTGGACGGGAGGCCCTCGTCGCCTACGTGCGGACCTGGGCGGCGGACGAGCCCGAGATCCCGGACCCGGACCCCGACGCGGGTGAGATCGCCCACGGACGCGAGATCTACGAGACGCACTGCATCGCCTGCCACAGCCCGTTCGGCGACGGCATCGCGGTGAGCCAGCGCGACCTGGCACCGCCGTTGCACGACGCCGATGCCGTGGAGATCGCCGAGGCGGTCCGCGCCGGCCCCGGGGTGATGCCTCGCTTCAGCGAGGTCGTGCTCGACGGGCACGATCTCGACTCGGTGATCACCTACGTGACGCACCTGCGGGAGCGCCCGCAGCCGGGCGGGGTGAACTTCGGGCGCAGCGGACCGGTGAGCGAGGGCCTGC
The DNA here is from genome assembly GCA_964483845.1 of uncultured Actinomycetota bacterium. Lineage (GTDB taxonomy): Bacteria > Actinomycetota > Nitriliruptoria > Nitriliruptorales > JAHWKO01 > CAZADJ01. The sequence goes on from CAZADJ010000208.1 coordinate 1,481, forward strand.
TCGCGTGGATCTTCGGTATCGGGGCGCTGCTGATCGCCGCCTACTTCATCGGAGAGCGCCGTGCCGACTGACGGCCCCGACGTCCAGCGACGGGCGACCCGCATCGCCGGTGGCGCGTTCCTCGTCGCCACCCTGGCCGGCATCGCGCTGGTCGTCGTGTACTGGGTGGGCGCCCAACCGCAGGTCGAGAGCCTGCTGTTGTTCGTCGCGTTCGGCGGCCTCGCGGTCGGGCTCACGGTGTGGGCGAAGGTGCTCGTCGACGAGCCCGAGGTGGAGGAGGAGCGCCCACCGATGCGGTCCTCGGAGGAGGATCGACGGGCGTTCGCCGAGACCTACGAGGGTGCGCTCGCCACGGAGCGCGACCCGGCCCGGCGCCGCTTCCTCACGCGCCTGCTGATCGCCGCCAGCGCTGCACTCGGCGTCGCGCTCGTGGTCCCGTTCCGCTCGCTCGGGGAGCGGCCGGGGCTCTCGCTGTTCCGCACGCGCTGGGACGAGGGCGCACGCGTCGTCGGCTTCGAGGGCGAACCGCTGCGTCCCGACGACCTCGCTGTCGGCAGCGTGGTGACGGTGTTCCCGGAGGGGCACATCGGCGAGGGGGACTCGCAGGTCCTGCTGATCCGGGTCGATCCGGAGCGCCTCGACCTCGACGACGACGCCCCGGAGCCGATCGACGGGGTCGTCGCCTTCTCCAAGATCTGCACGCACGCCGGGTGTCCGGTCGGTCTGTTCCGGGCCGCCGCCGGCGAGCTGTTCTGCCCCTGCCACCAGTCGACGTTCGACGTCTTCCGCGGCGCCGCGCCGATCGGTGGTCCGACGACGCGGGCGCTCCCGCAACTCGCCCTGGGGACGGACGAGGACGGCTACCTGGTCGCGCTCGGCGACTTCGACGAGCCGGTCGGCCCCGCGTTCTGGAACATGCACCGGGGGCCAGGCGATGGCTAGCCCGATCGAGGTCGCTGCGCGGTGGCTCGACGACCGCCTCGGCGCCGCCGCGTGGGCGCGCCGGACCCTGCGCAAGCCGTTCCCCTCGCACTGGTCGTTCCTGATCGGTGAGATCGCGCTGTTCGCGCTGATCGTGCTGTTCCTCACCGGGACGTTCCTCGCCCTCTTCTACCGGCCGGACACCCGGCTGGTCACCTACGCGGGCCCCTACGTCCCGCTCCAGGGCGCGGAGATCTCGGCGGCGTACGAGTCCGTGCTGCGGCTGTCGTTCGAGGTGCGCGCCGGCCTGCTCATGCGCCAGATCCACCACCACGCGGCGAACGTCTTCATGGCGGCGATGGTGGTGCACATGTTCCGCGTGTTCTTCACCGGAGCGTTCCGCAAGCCGCGTGAGCTGATGTGGGCCACCGGGGTGATCCTGATCGTCCTCGGCATCGGTGCCGGCTTCACCGGCTACTCGCTCCCCGACGACCTGCTGTCCGGGTCCGGTCTCCAGATCGCCAACGCGACGCTGCTCTCGGTCCCGTTCGCCGGCCCGTGGCTGTCGTTCATCCTGCTCGGCGGGGAGATCCCGAACCCGGACATGATGGGTCGGCTCCACATCATGCACGTCATGATCCTCCCGGCGCTGCTCACCGTCGTGGTCGGGGTGCACCTCGCGCTGCTGTTCCGGGTCAAGCACACCCAGCACCCGGGGCCGGGCCGCACGAACCGGAACGTCGTCGGCAAGCCCGCCTTCCCGAGCCAGGCGATGATCTCCGCGGCGGCGTTCACCGCTACGGTCGCGGTCCTCGCGCTGATGGGCGGGCTGTTCGAGGTGAACCCGGTCTGGCTGTACGGCCCGTTCGAGCCCTGGCGCGTGGTCGCCCCGCTGCAACCGGACTGGTACGTGGGCTGGCTCGAGGGGATCCTGCGCCTCTGGCCGGCCTGGGAGTTCCAGGTCCTCGGGATCGTGGTAGCGCAGCCGTTCCTGCCGGCCGTGGTCGCACCGGGGATCATCTTCACCGTGGGGATCCTGTGGCCGTGGATCGATCACCGCTGGATCACGCGCGACGACCGCGAGCACAACCTCCTCGACCAGGCCCGCGACCTGCCGCTGCGCACCGCGATCGGAGCGGGCGGTTTCGTCTTCCTCCTCGTGATGCTGATGTCCGGGAGCAACGACGTGATCGCGTCGCTGTTCGGGTGGTCGGTCCAGGGGTTCACGAACGTCCTCCGCGGGGCGATCACGCTGGGTCCGGTGGCGGTCGGCATCGCGACGTACCGGTGGTGCGCACACCTCCAGCAGCTGGACGAGGTGGAGGACGTGGAGCGGTCCCGGAGCGGAACGGAGGCGGACTGATGGTGGCAACGGTGCACCTCTACATCGGCTGGTCCCTCGTGATCGCGTTCGCGTTCCTCGCCCTGTACGGGCTGGTCGCGCGCATCGCCCGTCGACCGGCGGTGGGACGCCCGTTCTGGGGGGTCCAGTACTACTCGGAGACGGTCCTGGTGATCCAGGTCGTGATCGGGGTCGCCCTGCTGCTGATGGGCGGTCGGGTCGGCGTCGGCTTCGACCGCCACTACCTGTACGGCTCGGTGTTCCCGCTGATAGCGATCGTCGTCGGCCGTCTCTACACGCTCCGGCGGGAGAACGCCGAGCAGGCCCACGCGTACGTGCCGCTCGCCCTGGCGGACTTCATCTGCTTCGGGTTGGCCGGGCAGGCGCTGAACACCGCGGGTGCGCTGCCGTTCTGACCGCCGGCTGAACGGCCGGGGCCGGGGCGGAAGCCACGATCCGGCCTCCGCGTTGCCCACATCGATGGAGCGGCTCGGTCCGGCTGACCGGACCCATCCACTCCACCGGTCGGCTCCCAGGACGACCACGGGACCGACCCGAGGAGCACGAGGCCCCGACCATGGAGAGACGATGACCGCCGCCTTCAGCGTCACCTTCGACTACCTCTGCCCGTTCGCCCGCAACGCCCACGAACACGTCGTCGAGGGGCTGCGCGGTGGGGCCGACTGGGACGTCACCTTCCGGCCGTTCTCCCTGAAGCAGGTGCACCTGGAGGACGACGATCCGGACGTCTGGGACGCCGATCCGCTGGACGGGCCGTCGGGCCTGCTCGCGCTGCTCGCGGGCGTCGCCGTCCGCGACGGGCAGCCGGACCGCTTCCTCGAC
>CAZADJ010000209.1:0-4585 GCA_964483845.1 uncultured Actinomycetota bacterium
TCACAGTCGAGCCGCTCGACCAGCACCGCCGTCGCACGACGCCCCAGGTCCCACAGCTCGTGCGCGGCGTCGTCGTCCAGGTCGCCCAGCTCGGCGACGTGCGCGTACGGGCAGACCATGAGGTGACCGGGGTTGTACGGGTAGGCGTTGAAGATGACGTAGGCGTGCTCACCGCGGGTCAGGATGAGGCTCTCGCGGTCGCGCTCGGGGCCGCGTGCGGGCAGCACACAGAACGGACAGCCCTCCACGCGTCCGCCGCCGGCGATGTAGGCGTAGCGCCACGGCGCCCACAGGCGCCGGATGCCGTCCGGCGGTGGCGCCTGGTCCTGGGCGGGGGTGCGCACGTAGCGCGGCTCGCCGGGCACGTCCGGCTCGGTGGGGGGTCCCTTCTCCGCGGTCACGTTCCTCCTCCCGCGACCACGCAGAAGATGTTGCCCGCCGGGTCCCGGAGCACCCGCCACCGGTGATCCTCGTAGGAGCGGTGCTCGGACACGACCGCGGCCCCGAGGTCCACGAGGCGCTCCACCGCGGTGTCGAGGTCGTCGACCAGCAGGTCGAGGTGGAGCCGGCTGCCGCCGACCTCCGGATCCTCGACGCGTTGCAGCACGAGCTCGGGCCGGTCGGCCGACGGAGGCGCCAGCACCGTGAAGGGGTCACCGGCGTGCGAGACCGTGTACCCGACCGCCTGCGTCCAGAACGCGGCCAGGCGCCCCGGGTCCTCGGTGTCGATCACGACCGCGAGGCGTGGCGCGGCGACCGTCCCGAGCCGCGACAGCCCCGCCCCCGACGCGCTCGTCACGATGCCCCGGCCCCGGTGCGCCGCTCATCCACCTCGGCGGCGAGCTCGGCGACCCACTCGTCGAGCGCGACGCCCTTGCGCTCGTCGCCGTCGTACGGGCGGATCGAGACGGTGCGTGCCTCGGCCTCGCGGCCGCCGACGATCGCGAGGTAGGGGACCTTGGCGGTCTGGCCCTTGCGGACCCGGTTCCCGAGGGTGTCGTCGGCGTCCTCGACCTCCACCCGCAGCCCCGCGGCCTCCAGCGCGCCGGCGACCTCGGCCGCGTAGCCGGCGACGTCGTCGGCGACCGGGAGCACCTCGACCTGGACCGGCGCGAGCCAGAGCGGGAACGCGCCCGCGAAGGACTCGAGCATCACCGCGAAGAAGCGCTCGATCGAGCCGAAGAGCGCGCGGTGGATCATGAAGGGACGGTGGTGCTCCCCGTCGTCGCCGACGTAGGTGACGTCGAAGCGCTCCGGCAGGTTGAAGTCCACCTGGATGGTGGTGAGCTGCCACTCCCGGCCGATCGCGTCGCGGGCGTGCATGTCGATCTTCGGGCCGTAGAACGCGCCCTCACCGGCGTCGATCTCGTAGGCGAGCCCGACCCGGTCGACCGCCTCGGCCAGCGCCTTCTCGGCCAGCTCCCAGTCCTCGTCGGAGCCGATCGACCTCTCGGCCGGCCGGGTCGAGATCGCGATGCGCGACGGGTCACCGAAGCCGAAGTCGTGGTACAGGTCGCGGGTGAACCCGATGACGTCGACCACCTCGTCCACGATCTGGTCGCGGGTGCAGAAGATGTGGCTGTCGTCCTGGGTGAACCCCCGGGCGCGCAGCATCGCGTTCACGACCCCGGACTTCTCGTAGCGGTAGACGGTGCCGAGCTCCGAGAGCCGCAGCGGCAGCTCACGGTAGGAGCGCACCCGCGACTTGTACGCGAGGATGTGGAACGGGCAGTTCATCGGCTTCACGTGGTAGTCGGCCGCGTCGGCCTCCATCGCCGGGTACATCAGCTCGGCGTAGTTCTCGAGGTGGCCCGAGGTCTCCCACAGCACCGACTTCGCGACGTGCGGGCTGTAGACCGGCTGGTACCCGCGGGCCAGGTGCTCCTCGCGTGCCCAGTCCTCCATCAGCTTGCGCACGGTCGCCCCCTTGGGGAGCCAGATCGCCATCCCCGGCCCGAGCTCCTCGGGGAAGGCGACGAGCTCGAGCTCGCGACCGAGACGGCGGTGGTCGCGCTTCTTGGCCTCCTCGATCATGTCGAGGTGGGCCTGGAGCGCCTTGCCGGACTCCCAGGCGGTGCCGTAGATGCGCTGGAGCATCGGCCGCGACTCGTCGCCGCGCCAGTACGCTCCGGCGGTGCGCAGCAGCTTGAAGGCTGGGACCCACCGGCTCGACGGGATGTGGGGTCCGCGGCACAGGTCCACCCACCGCTCGGTGACGTCCCCGTCGTCCTCGACGACGTTGCGGTAGACGGTGACGGTCTCGCCGGCCGCCGCGTGCGCCGGGTCGTCGAGCTCGCCCGGGTCGAGGCCCTCGATGATCTCGCGCTTGTAGGGCTGGTCAGCGAAGATCTCCAGCGCCTCCTCGCGGTCCAACTCGTCGCGACGGAACGACTGCGACTCGCGGATCAGCTCCTCCATCCGCGCCTCGATGCGCTCGAGGTCGTCGGGGGTGAACGGCTCCTCGACGTCGAAGTCGTAGTAGAAGCCGTCCTCGACCGGCGGGCCGATCGCGTACTTCGCGCCCGGGTACAGGTCGGTGACCGCCTGCGCCATCAGGTGAGCGACCGAGTGACGGATGATGGTCCGACCGCGGTCGCTGCCGGCGGGGATCGGCTCGACGTCCGCGTCGTCGGGGACCTCGCGCTCGAGGTCCCACTCGGCGGGCTCGTCGGCGTCCCCAGCGGTGACGAGCGCCGCGACGATCTGGCCGCGGAAGAGGTCGAGCGCCTCGAGCGCGTCACGGGCGGTCGCGCCGGGCTCGAGGATCGCCTCGCGGCCGTCGCCGCGGACGGTGATGGTCATGGTGCTCCGGGACATGGTCGGCTCCTCGGGAGGATAGGCCGTGGGCGGGGGGCACGTTCCGTGCCACCGCCACCGCGGCTGCGTGCGCGGTGGAGACCCGAGCGGGAGGATGACTCGCCGGGCGGGGGTCGCTCAGGTCGTGCTAGGCCGGCGACCGCCCGGCGCGGAGCGTTCGCGTGCGCACGGCGGGGCAGGCCGCGGTGTGAGCGGCCCGACGGTGTGCGACACGGTGGTCCATCACCCCGAGCGTGCCAGGCGCCCGGCCCCGTGACAACCGGTCCCGCCCCCTGTGCGGGGACCGGTCGACGCGATGCATGCTCCTCAGGTCCCGCCGACGGGACCGGATCAGCACCATCGTGTGCGTGGCGCTCATCCGCCCGTCAGCGACCGCTGCCAGCTCGTCCGGAGCGACGGGAGGTCCTCGCCGAACGCCGTGCGCGCGGCGCGGTCGATGTGGTACTCGCGGCGGCCGGGCTCACCGACGGAGCCACGGCCGAGCTCGCCGTAGAACTCGGCGACCGCGTCCTCTCCGAACCGGTCCACGAGGTGGGTGAAGAAGCTGTAGGAGAGCTGGTAGGAGAGCAGGATGCGCTCGCGACCGCCGGTGGTGAACTCCGCGTCGAGGGGTACCTCGGCGGCCGAACCGCGGGCGACCTCCGCGGCGACCAGCGCGAGCGCGCCCGACGGCGGACCCTCGCCGAGGCGCTGGGCGACCCCCTCCTCCACCCAGGCCGGTGTGAACGGTCCGGCGTGCGGTCGCGTCGCGACGTGGAGCAGCTCGTGGGCGAGGATGCGCTGACGGGTCGCGCTCGTGCGCCGGAAGAAGCTGTCCGGGTTCACGATCACGCGGGAGCCGGTCAGCTCGTACTCGCCGAGCTCGCCGTCGGCGTTCGCCGCGGCGAAGGCGATGAAGTCGTCGAGGTCGAACGTGACGTTCAGCAGCCGGGCGAGCTCGTCCTGATCGTCGGGGACGATGATCGGGACGCGCTCGCTCCAGGGCAAGGCCCACTGGTCCCGCATGTCTTCGAGCGCGGCACGCGCCTCGCGCAGCAGCGCCGGGACGTCGTCCGCCCTCGCGGGGTGGTGCAGCACGACGAACGGGTCCTCCTCGGTGGCCAGGACCGGGCCCTCGTCCCACAGGTGTCGCGCGCTGGTGAGCCCGAGCCGCTCGGCGTCGCCGTCGCCGGCGATGACCCACTCGCGCTCGGGGTCGTCGTCGGCCGGCACCACCGTGAGGTACAGGTCGTGCACCGGTGGGCGGTCCTCGTCGAACCCGACGATGACGTGACGCTCGCGCACGTAGACGACCCGGGCCCCGTCACCGTGGCGCGCCCGCACGGCGGACGAGGCCAGATCGGGCACCGTCGGGTCGTGCTCCAGCTCGTAGGCCCCCAACGGGACCTCCGCCAGGTTCGCCGCCCGCTCGGTCCACCGCTGCCCGAACGGGGATCCCGGGTCGGCCAGCCAGGGACGCACGCCGTCGGGATCGGCGGCGAGGAAGGCCTCGGCGACGGCGTCCAGTGCGTCCTGCAGGCCGGGGATCGGCGTCGGGCTCGGCACCGGCGTCGGCCGGTCGGCCGGGTCGCCCGACGGGACCGCGGCACGGGTGCGGTCGCGGTCGGCGGCGGGTTCGGCGACCTCGAGACCGCAGGCTCCCAGCAGGAGCACGGAGAGCGTCACGACCGCGACGACGAGCGTGACCCGGTGCGTGTCCGGTGGGCGCATGTCCGGTGGGCGCGAGTGGTTTCGAACCACTGACCTCCCGCGTGTGAGGCGGGCGCTC
>CAZADJ010000210.1:0-4583 GCA_964483845.1 uncultured Actinomycetota bacterium
CACGTCGCCACCATCGCGACGCTGGTCGAGGCGGTCGCGAAGTCCGCCGAGATCCCGCCCTCCGCCGAGACGGTGCTGTCTGCGCTCCGCCGGGAGACCACCGTGACCCGCCAGCTCTGTGAGCACCTCTCCCAGCGGTCACCAGAGGCTGTGCGCCTGCGCGCTGATCGGATGGTGCGTGAGGTGGTCGAGGACCACCGCCCAGCCGTGCCGTGCGAGCTCCGCCTCGAGACCGAACCGGCGACGCTCCGCGTCCCCCCCATGCACCTGCGACGGGTGGTCGAGAACCTCCTGCACAACGCCTGCCACGCAGCCGGTCCGGACGGGATCGTCGCGGTCTCGGTGCGGCAGCGGACCGACCGCGTGATCATCGAGGTATCGGACTCCGGTACCGGGTTCCCCGACGCGGGCGGCGAGGACGTCGGCCTGGGCCTGCGCATCGTGCACCAACTCGCGCACGAGCTGGACGGACAGGTGCTGCTCGACGTCTCACGGCTCGGAGGGGCGGCGATCACCGTCACGTTGCCCAGCGATCACCCCGGTGGGGCGGGAGGCGAGACGGGATGACGCGGATCGTGATCTGCGACGACCATCGCGTGTTCGCCCAGGCTCTGGCCGTCGTCCTGGAATCCCCGACGACCGAGGTCGTGCGTTCCGTCACCGACCCACGGCAGGCGGCCGCCGCCGTCGTGGAGCACGCCGCAGACGTGCTCGTGATGGACATCCACTACCCGGGCGGATCGGGCCTCGGGTACGTCGAGGAGGTCCGCCGCCTCGCGCCCGACTGCCGGATCGTCATCCTGTCCGCCTACGACGATCCGTCCACCATCAGCGACGCGGTGGCGTGCGGTGCGGACGCCTACGCGGCCAAGACCGACAACCTCACCCGCATCGTCGACGTGGTGAACGGCGCGAGCAACGGCTACACGACACCGTCGGTCCGGGTGGAGATGGACCGCGCGCAGCGCTCCAGGAGGACGGGAGATCCGTTCCCCGGGCAGTTCCTCACCGATCGCGAGCACGAGGTGCTCACCCGCCTCGCGCACGGCCAGGACACCCGCACCATGGCCCGAGAGATGGGGGTGGCCTACTCCACCGCGCGGACGCACATCCAGAACCTCATCAGCAAGCTCGGGGTGCACTCCCGACTCGAAGCGGTCGCGTACGCGGTGCGCTACGAGCTCGTCGATCTCGACCAGCCACTGGAGCGTGACGTCGGCTGATCCCGGCGCGTGACCGCCCGCTCGACCCGCAGCAGCGCCCGGACGCGACGCCGTCAGACGACGGGCCCCTGGCCGACGCACCTACAGCAGGAGCACTAGTGAAGACGCTCGTCCCACGCTGCTCCCTCGAGGCGACACTCGTAGCCGCGGTTCACCGAGGCGGCCCGGAACGCGACACCCACGTCGGCCAGCGGGATGGACCCACCACACATCACGCGCGGGGGAGAGAGCGACCAGATGTCAGTATCACACCGATCGACCACCGAGGTGAACGCCGGCCCGCCCCACCTCGTCGTCGCCCCCGGGGCCAACGACGAGGTCGACCTCAGGATCGTCGACCAGCCGGGGATCTACCAACAGTGGGTCAAGCCGATGATCGACCACATCCTCGGCACGCTGCTCCTCGTCCTCGCCCTGCCGCTGCTGGCTGTGATCACGGCTGCCGTCTACGTGTCGCTCGGACGTCCCGTGATCCTGCGCCAGGAGCGTGTCGGGCTCGGTGGACGGCACTTCCACATGTACAAGTTCCGGACCATGCTGCCGGACCGGCGGACCCGGACCGAGCCGATAGCCCACGAGGACCGGCGGGAGACGCACAAGTCGCCCGACGACCCCCGGCACACGCCGCTGGGCCGTATCCTGCGCCGGGCGAGCTTGGACGAGCTGCCCCAGCTCGTGAACGTCGTGCGCGGCGACATGAGCCTCGTGGGGCCCCGTCCCGAACTCGCCGACATCGTGACGCGCGAGTACGAACCGTGGCAGCACTGGCGTCACGTGGTCAAGCCGGGTATCACCGGGTTGTGGCAGGTCACGGAGCGCAACCACGGCGAGATGCGCGAGTTCACGGAGATCGACATCGAGTACGTGAACCGTCTGTCGCCGACGACCGACCTGTGGATCCTGCTCATGACCGTGCCGGCGGTCGCCGGTCGGTGCCCGGGAGAGTAACGCGAGCACGTCGTCGGTGGCCGACGGTCCCTGCTGTCCCGACGGGTACCGAGCAGGGCGCCGCGTGACCCGGACCCGTCGAGCGGCGCGTGTCGGCTCCCTGACGCTCGTCATCGCCCTCGTGTGGGCTGGCGGCGTCGCCATCACCCTCCTCCTCGCCCGGGGGAACCTGGCGGCCGCGGAGCAGCACATCGACGCCGGCCAGGGTGCGCTCAGCGCGATCGACGTGACCACCGCAGCTGGCGAGTTCGAACACGCCGCACACCGCTCGGCCATCGGCCACCGCCAACTCCGGTGGCCCCACGTCCGGCTCACCACGGCGATCCCACGAGTCGGGGACAGCGTCGTCGTGGCCACCAGGATCGCGGGCGCCGCCGCCGACGTGAGTGCCGCCGCTCGGGACGTCGCCGGCACCATCCTCGACCTGCCCGATGGGGCGGAGAGCCTGACCCCGCACGACGGGACGCTGCCGGTCGATGCGATGGGCGAGATCGCCCCGGCGCTCCGCGAGCTCGAGCACGCCCTCGCACGTGCGGTCGAGATGACCGCCACCGCCACACACCGTCCCGTCGCCGCTCCCGTGGCCGACGCCCGCGACCGCTTCCTCGGACTGGCCGAACCGGCACACCGCCGGGCGGAGATCGCCGCACACCTCGCCGAGCAGCTCCCGACCTTCCTCGGAGTCGATCGTCCCAGGCGCTACTTCCTCGGTGCCGCCAACCCCGCCGAGCTCCGTGGCGCCGGCGGGTTCATCGGTGCCTTCGCCGTCATGACGTTCGACGGGGGACAGCTCGACATCGGGCCCTGGTCGGAGATCCACGACCTGGCCAACGTGCCGGCCGAGGCCGTGGCACCGCCGAACCGGGACTACGCCGCGCGCTACGACCAGTTCGGTGGCGCCGGACACTGGATGAACATCAACATGACACCCGACTTCCCGTCCGCAGCCACGGCGATGGAGCGTCTGTGGAACGATGTCACCGGCGAACCGATCGACGGGGTCGTCCTCGTCGATCCGTTCGCCTTCCAAGCGCTCCTCGAGGTGGCCGGACCGGTCGACGTACGAGGGACACGCATCACCGCGGACAACGTGGTGGCCTACGTGAGCAACGAGGCGTACGACGAGTTCCCCTCTGCGTCCGAGCGCAAGGACGTGATCGGGCAGGTCGCTGCCGCAGCGCTCGAGGGGTTCCTGGAGTCGCCGGACCCGGGTGACCTCCACGACGCCCTCGATCCACTGTCCACCGTCGTCCGGGGTGGGCACCTCCTCGTCCACGCGGTGGATCCCGAGGTCCAGGCCGCCCTCGCCGCAGCGGGGGTCGACGGACGGCTACCGGACCCGGACGGCGACCACCTCGGCGTCTTCGTCAACAACGCCGCCGCGGCCAAGCAGGACTTCTTCGTCGACCGCTCCATCGAGTACGTCGTCCGGCTCCTCCCGGGAGGGCGCGTGTCGGGCGACCTGGAGCTCACGTTCGCCAACCACACACCATCCGAGGGCCCCAGCCGGCACATCATCGGTCCGGCCGAGGGTCGCGAACCCGGACAGATGCACGGCCTGGTCAGCGTGTTCTGCGCGCCACGGTGCGACTACGCGGAGGCGCCGGACGACCACCGCGGACCAGCACGCGTCTCCACGGAGCTCGGTCTCGCGGTCGTCGACACCTGGGTCACCGTCGACAGCGGCGCGCACGAGCGACTGCGCTACGCGTGGACCACCGCCGACGCGTGGGAGACTCGCGACGGCGTGCTCGTCTACCGCCTGTCGTTCAACGACCAGGTCACCATCCGCCCGACGGCGCTCCGTGTCCAGGTGGTGGTCCCGGAGGGGTTCGTCGCCCACGGCCTGCCCGACGGCGCCGTCGTGGAGGACGGCGCCGTCGTGTGGGAGCGCACCGACGAGCGGGGCGACACCGAGCTCACCGTCGAACTAGTCCCGACGGACCAGGTGGACGGGGTAGAACGGGCGACAAGGACCACACGCTCCGCTAGTGTGGCTCCGTGACGCCGACACCTCGGGGTCGAGAGCACGGGGGGCCCACGCGGCACCGGGTCCGTACGAAGGGAGCGGACATGCTGGAACGTCTCCGGACGGTGACCCGCGTGGCGGTCTTCGCCGCCGCCATCGCCCTACTGGTACCTGCCGGCGTCGCGCTCGCCCAGGAGGAGCCGCTCTACCCACCGCCGGACGAGGGCGTGATGCCCGGCGAGGTCCTCCAACGCGAGGAACCAGCTCCGGTCGACGACGTGGCGCCCGGCGAGGTCCGCCAGGAGGTCCTGTCGGAGGAGCTCGCCGCGTCCGGGTCCGATCTTCTGCTGCCGCTGGTCGCCGCTGGCCTGACACTGGTCGTGCTCGGCTCGGGCGCGATCATCGCCGTCGGTCGTCGCCGAGCGCACACGGAGGGGACCGCC
>CAZADJ010000211.1:0-4550 GCA_964483845.1 uncultured Actinomycetota bacterium
ACCGCCGACCTCCTCCGTGAAGGCGCACACACACGCCTCGGCCAGGGTCGTGTCGACGTCGCGGCCGCTCTGGCCGAGCGGACGGTCGAGCTCGAGCCCCTCGACGAGAACAACCACGTGCTCCTCGTCCGGTGCCTGCGGGAGGCCGGTCGCGTCGACGCCGCACGGGCCGCAGCGACCGCCGCCGCACGGCGCCTCCGCGACGAGCTCGGGGTGGAACCGAGCGCGGCCCTGCGATCGGCCGCGCACGCCACCAGCGGGGGCACGGCCCGGGTGGCCGGCCGCGCCGGGGTGCTCGCTCAGCTGGAGACCGGTGAGGCGGCGGTCAACGCCGGGGCGGTCGATGCCGGCATCGACTCGCTGCGCGCGGCGCTCGGCGGCGCCCGCGCGCTGGAGGATCCGACGCTGCTGGGGCGCTGCCTGACCAGCCTCGCGAGCACCCTGATCCACGCGGTGCGCGGCGTCGACCAGGACGCGCTCGCGCTGCTCCACGAGGCCATCTGGCTGGCTGAGCGCATCGACGATCCGTCGCTCGTGGCGCTCGCCCAGCGCGAGATCGGCTACGTCGACTTCCTGCGCGGCCGCTACCAGCGCGCCACGCACTGGTTCGACGAGGCCCGCCGCAGCGCCTCCGGGGACGACGCCGCGCTCGCCTGGGTGGAGACGTTCGCCGGTGCGGTCCACACCGACGTCGGCGATCCGCGGGCGGCGGCGGTGCTTGATCGGGCGGTCGAGCTGAGCGACGCGAGCGATGATGCCCGGGCACACGCGATGGCCCGGGGCATGCGGGGCCGCCAGCGTCTCCTCGAGCACGACGCCGAGGGCGCGCTCGCGGACCTCGAGCGCTCGATGGAGGTGGCGACCGACGCCGGGTGGCGGTCGTACGTGCCCTGGCCGGAGTCGCTGCGGGCCGAGGTGTCCCGGCGAGCTGGCGACCTGCGTGGGGCCCGGGGCCTCCTCGAGCACGCCCTGGCGACCTCCCAGCAGGTCCAGGACCCCTGCTGGGAGACCGCGGCGCTGCGCGGACTCGGGCTCGTCACCGTCGAGGAGGGCCGCCTCGACGACGGGCTCGAGCTGCTCCGCGACGCGCCGCAGTGCTGCCGCCGCCTGCCCGACACCTACCTCTGGGTGGAGGCGTACAGCCTGGAGGCGCTCGCGCGGGTCGCGACCGCACGTCAGCTCCCGGAGGCCAAGTCGTGGGTCCGGGAGCTCGACGAGCTCTCGACCGCTCACGGGATGCGGAGCCTGGCCCTGACGGCGGCCCGTCTCCGCATCCAGCTCGGTGAGCCGGGGGCGGAGGAGCTCGCCAGCACGCGTGCCGCGGCGCTCACGGTCGGCCAGCCGACGACCTGATCCGCCGCTCGACGAGCCCGAGCCGGGACGGGTCCTCAGTCGGCGGGGAGGTCCCGCGGCACCGGCGTGGACGGACACGGCACCTCGGAGCGCGCGGCGGAGCTCGCGGCGCCCGGGTCCGACGACCCGTACCAGGACGCGACCGCGTCGACGAAGCGGTCGGGGCACTCGAGCATCGGGGCGTGGCCGATCGCCTCGAACTGGCGGCGGGTCCAGTCGGAACGGCGGACGAACAGGCCGTCGATCATGTGCCGGCCGATGAGCCGATCGGCGTCGCCCCAGACGACGAGCGTCTCGGCGGTGATCGCGTCGATCGCGCGGTCGATCGTGCGTCCCTCGAGATGCATCTCGACCATGGTGCGGCACGCGTCGTGGATCGCTGCCCGACGCCAGGGCTCCTGCTGGGCGCGGGTGACGTTCTCGACCAGGATCTCGCGCAGCGCCGGCCGCACCGCCTCGACGTCGGCGAAGACCGCGGCGAGGCTCTCGTCGACGAGCTGCTCGGCCGGCTTCGCCCGGTACCCGGCCTCGACCAGCAGCCGGCCGAGCCCGGGGAGCGACGCGGGCAGGATCCGGGAGAACACCCGCTTCGGGATGCGGTGCATCTCGCGGCGGAGGTTCGGCAGGGCCGGGTTCACGAGCACGAGCCGCCCGACCCGCTGCGGCCACCACCCGGCGGCGAGCGTCGCGATGAGCCCGCCCAACGAGTTGCCCATCAGGGTCGCGCGCTCCCAGCCGAGCGTGTCCAGCAGAGCGCGGACGAAGTGCGTGTTGGCCCGGACCCGTGCCGAGCCGCCCTCCGGGACGGTGGTCTCCCCGAAGCCGGGGAGGTCGACGGCGATCGTCTCGCCGTGACCGGCGAGGGGGACCATCACGTCGAGCCAGTTGCGGGCGGAGCCGCCCAGCCCGTGGATCAGCAGCTGCGGGGACCCCTCCCCCGTGGCGTGGTGGCGCAGCACGTGCACCGGGTGTCCCTGCACGGCGACGGTCTCGCTGCGGACCCCCGACCAGCGGGGGTCGCGGCGTCCCCAGTCGTCCTCGCGCGAGGCCTGCCGGGGTGAGCTGATGCCCGCGTTGGTGGGCACGGCCGCGGTGTCGGTCATCTCGGAGCGGAGGCTACCGCGCGAGCGCGGTCCGCAGCGCATCGGCGTCGGTCACGGGTCGGTCGCAGACGTGGTCGCGGCAGACGTACGCGGCGGGCGCACCCTCCACCTCGCCGCGGCCGGTCAGGAGCGGGACCACCGGCTCCGCGCCACCGGGCTCGGCGACCGCGACGGCCAGTCCGGGTCGGGGTCGGGACCACAGCTCGTCGACGAGCGCGTCCCGCGCCGCACCGGGACGACCCACGATCGCCACCTCGCGGGGACCGGCGAGCAGGTGCTCGCAGACGCGCAGGTACCAGCCGTACCCGGTCGGGTGGCGCGCGGCGTGCTCGGCGAAGAGGGCGACCACCTCGTCCGTGACGTCGCGCCAGTCGAGCTCACCGGTGTAGCCGGCCAGGCGGAGCGCCACCTCGGCCATGACGCTGTTGCCCGACGGCGTGGCGTTGTCCCAGCTCTCCTTCGGGCGCGTGTACAGCTCCTCGGCGTCGTCGGCGGTGTCGAAGTAGCCGCCGTCGGGGTCGCGGAAGCGGGCGTCGGCGTCCCGAGCGTGGTCCCGCCCGCGCTCGAACCAGACCTGGTCGCCGGTCGCCGCGTAGAGCTCCAGGCACGCGAGCGCCAGGTACGCGACGTCCTCGAGGAACGCGGGGACGGCGGCCTCGCCGTCCTTCCAGACGTGGTGGAGCGCCCCGTCGACGACGAGTTCGTCGTGCAGGAACTCCCCCGTCTCCACGGCGGCGTCGACGTACTCGGGTAGGCCGAGGTGCATCCCGGTGAGGACGAGCGCGCGGACCGCGAGCGCGTTCCAGGAGGTCAGGACCTTGTCGTCGAGCCCGGGGCGGACCCGCTGCTCGCGCCGGTCGAGGAGCGCAGTGCGCACGCGGTCCAACTCGGCCGCGAACCCCTCCGGATCGAGTCCGCGCTGGGCGCAGAACCGTCGTCGGTCGATCGGCTCGTGGAGGATGCTGGTCGGCTCGTCGGGACCGTGCGGCTCCGACCAGTTCCCCGAGGGGCTCACCCCGAAGAACGCCGCGAAGCGGTCGACGTCCGCGTCGACCGACGAGACCACCTCGACGAACTCGTCGTAGGTCCAGACGAAGAACAGACCCTCCGTCCCCTCGGAGTCCGCGTCGGTGGCGCTGTAGAAGCCGCCGTCGGGGTGGCGCATCTCCGCCAGGAGGTAGTCGACGGTCGAGCGTGCGACCTGCTCGCAGCGCACGTCTCCGGTGGCCGCGGCCGCCTGCGCGTAGACCGGTGCGAGCAGCGCGTTGTCGTACAGCATCTTCTCGAAGTGCGGTACGAGCCAGCGCTCGTCGGTCGCGTACCGGTGGAAGCCACCGCCGACCTGGTCGTGGATCCCGCCGCGGGCCATCGCGTCGAGGCTCGACAGGACCACGGTGAGCGCGTCGCCGTCCGGCTCCTCGGCACCGTCCGCGGCAGACCCGTCGCCGGCGTCGTCCGCGGTCCGCAGGTGCCGGTGGAGCAGCCACTCGAGCGTCATCGCCTGGGGGAACTTCGGTGCGCCCCCGAACCCACCGTGGTCGCGGTCCCAGGCCGCGATCGCGGCCGGAGCCGCACGGTCGGCGACGGCCGGGTCGGCCCCGCCGTCCGCCACAAGGCGCGAGCGGCCGCCGATCGCCTCGGCGATCCGCGACGCGGAGGCGGTGACCTGCTCGCGCTCGCCCTCCCACGCCTCGGCGACGGACGTGAGCACCCGGACGAACCCGGGCATCCCGGCCCGGTCCTCCTTGGGCCAGTACGTCCCGGCGACGAAGGGGCGCCCGTCGGGGGTGAGGAAGACCGACATCGGCCACCCGCCGCGCCCGGTCAGCGCGGTGGTCGCCGCCATGTACACGGCGTCCACGTCGGGTCGCTCCTCGCGGTCGACCTTGACCGGGACGAAGTGCTCGTTCAGCAGCGCCGCGACCTGTTCGTCCTCGAAGGACTCGTGGGCCATGACGTGGCACCAGTGGCACGAGGAGTAGCCGACGGAGAGGAAGATCGGCACATCGCGCCGGCGCGCCTCCGCGAACGCCTCCTCACCCCACGGGTACCAGTCCACCGGGTTGTCGGCGTGCTGGAGGAGGTACGGGGAGG
>CAZADJ010000212.1:0-4549 GCA_964483845.1 uncultured Actinomycetota bacterium
CGCTCGGCGATCTCCTCCTCGGTGAGGTCCTCCTCCTCGAGCTCCGCCATGAGCTCGGCGAGCTCCTCGGGGATCTCGGGCTCCTCCTCGGGCTCCTCGAGGATCGTCGGCGCGCTGACCGTGACGATGGTCCGGTCCTCCTCGATGTCGAACTCGGCCCCCTCGGGCAGGTCGATGTCATCGACGCGGAGGGTGTCGCCGATGACCATGTCGCCGACCTGCAGGGTGAAGTAGTCGGGGATGTCCAGCGGACGCACGAGCACCGGGACCGTGTGCAGGACGTGCTGGACCACACCGGGGGCGGCGACGTCCTCGCTGCCGTCGAGGTGGATCGGGATCTCCACCCGGATGCGGCTGTCGCGGTCCAGGGCGACGAAGTCGGTGTGGAGCACGTCGCCGCGGACCGGGTGGCGCTGGACGTCGCGCGCGAGGGTCAGGTGCTCGTCACCGTCGACCTCGAGCCGGATGAGCACGTTGCCACCGGCGGAGGTGTGGAGCGCGTGGTAGAGGTCCATCTGGCTGATGTGGACCGCGGTCGCGTCGACGTCGGCGCCGTACACCACCGCCGGGATGCGACCCTCGGCGCGTAGCCGACGTGCGACACCCTTGCCCGTGTCGCTGCGCTTCTCGGCGACGATCTTCACCTGCTCGGCCATGGCTCTGGCTCCTCCACGGATGGTGGTCGCGCGACCCGGATGTCGACCGGGTTGAGGGTGTCCTCGCGACGACGGCCCGCCGCGGCGGGCCGTCGCGAGGGTACCGACACCCGCCCGTACCCGGCAACGGGCGACGTGGGGCCTCAGACAGGCCCGAGCGCGGGGCGCCGCACCCCGCGGACCACGCTCCCCGCCGGAGCGGTCCCGATCGACGCTGCACAGACCGCGCAGTACAGCTGCTCCTCCTCGCCGTCGGAGCTGTCGGCTGCCCGGTCCACGAGCAGCGGCTGCGCACAGCGCTCGCACTCCCGGATCTCCTCCCCCTCCCAGGGACGCTGCAGCGGGGCGGTCTCGTGCGGCAGCAGCGGCGCGGAGGTGTCGGCCCGGACCAGCGCCGCCCGGGCGCCGGTCGAGTAGACCGAGACCGGTCCGTCCTCGGAGACGACGAAGACCAGCGTCGACGGCTCGGCGAACGAGAACCACCGGGCCGAGGTGTGCCGGGTCCCCAGCGCCGCGGGGATGAGGGCGGCGGCCCGGTCCGTGTACTTCAGCGTCGCTCCCACCGAGACCAGCGTGCCGCCCGGGTCGACGAGCGCGGCACCGTCGGTCTGGGAGATCGCGCTGAGCGCAGCGGCGAAGTTGCTGGGGTCCCGGAGCGACAGCGGCGGTGCCGGCAGCGCGGCCGCGTCGTCGACGTGGCCGATCGCGTCGACGTCGGAAGCGAGGCTCCACACGATCGTGGCCCCGTGGAACCCCGAGCTGAGCCAGTGGACCGAGAGCTCGAGCAGCCCCCCGAGCAGCTCGCGGTCGCAGCCCGGCACGAGCCGTCGGATGACGTCCGCGAAGCGCGACGAGTACGGCTTCTGCACCCAGTTCGCTCCGGTCCAGGTGACGACCGAGCCGCCCGCGAACACCTTCACGGTCCCGAGCTGGGTCCGCTGCACGACCGTCGCCCGCGTCTGCTGTTCCAGCGCGACGAGCGTCGCCTCGAACTGGACGCTGCTCCCGAAGCACGCGAGCGCGCTCGGCCCGTCCGCGTCGCGGATCAGGAAGGAGCCCCTGCCATCGGCGAAGCGACGGGCGACCGCGAGCGGGACGTCGCCGATCTCGACGAGCACGGAGGCACCCGGCCCGGCATCGACCGACGAGGGGCGCTCCCTGAAGGTCATCGAGCCGTAGCTCGGCGCGTCGCGCTCGTGGATCCGTGGCGACCGCGCGTAGTGGATCTCCTCGAGCAGGGCGCGTCCGAGGTCGCCCTCGGCTCGGATCGGGACCTCGTCGTCGCGCAGCTCGTCACGCAGCCGGGCGAGGCTCCGCTCCAGGCGGTCGTCGCGCGACCGTCCCCCCGTGATGTGCGTCCGTCGGGGCGTCACACGTTCTCGCCGCGGAAGATCTCGGAGACGGACGCGTCCTCGAACACGGCCTTCAGGGCGGAGGCGAGGATCGGCGCGATGGAGAGCACGACCAGCTTGTCGATCCGGCGGTCCTCGGGGATCGGCATCGTGTTGGTGACCACGACCGCTTCGATCTCGGAGTCGGCCAGGCGCTCGGGCGCCGGACCGGAGAACACCGGGTGCGTAGCGCAGGCGATCACGCGGGTGGCCCCGTGCTCCTTCAGGACGCTGGCAGCCTCGGTGATGGTGCCGGCCGTGTCGATCATGTCGTCGACGATGATCGCGGTCCGGCCCTCGACGTGACCGACCACCTCGAGGATCTCGGCCACGTTCTTGCCGGTGCGGCGCTTGTGCAGGATCGCGATCGGGGCGTGCAGGTGACTCGCGAACTTCTCCGCCAGCCGGACGCGCCCCGCGTCCGGCGAGACCACCACCCGCTCGCCGTCGTCGACGTGGTCCGACAGCCAGCCGGTCAGCAGCGGCAGGGCCGTCAGGTGGTCGAACGGGAGGTCGAAGAACCCCTGGATCTGACCGGTGTGCAGGTCGACGGACATGCACCGGTCGGCGCCGGCCGCGGTGAACAGGTCGGCGACGAGCTTCGCCGCGATCGGCTCACGCGAGAGGGTCTTCTTGTCGGACCTGGCGTAGCCGTAGAACGGGGCGACCGCGACGATGCGCTTCGCCGACGCGCGCTTCAGCGCGTCGATCATGACGAGCTGCTCCCAGATGTGATCGTTCACCGAGAGCCCGTCGTTCGCGTGACCGGTGTGCGACTGGATGACGAACGCGTCCGCACCCCGCACCGACTCCTGGTAGCGGCAGTACAGCTCGCCGTCCGCGAAGACGTCGAGTTTCACCTTGCCCAGGCGCATCCCGAGGTGATCCGCGACCTCGCCGGCCAACGCCGGGTACGCCGACCCGGTGAAGATCATCATCCGCTTCTTGGTGACGACTTCCATGATGAGGTGCCTTCGCCGTCGTGCGGTCCCGCGAGCCGGGGTGCAAGGGTAACGGTCAGCCTCGGCGTGTTCGCTGACCCGATCAGTCCTGCTCGTCTGGCTCCTCTGCGCGCTTGCGCGCCGCCCAACCGTCCACGTTGGCCTGTTCGCTGCGCTCCACGGCGAGCGCGTCGTCGGGGACGTCCCGCGTGATGGTCGAGCCCGCGCCGGTGTAGGCGCCCTTCCCGATCCGCAGCGGGGCGACCAGCATGGTGTCGGATCCGATGAACGCACCGTCGGCGATCTCGGTCGCGTGCTTGTCGACACCGTCGTAGTTGCACGTGATGGTGCCGGCGCCGACGTTCACGTCCCGCCCGATGGTCGCGTCCCCGAGGTAGGCGAGGTGGGGTGCTTTGGAGCCTGCGCCGAGCTCGGTCTGCTTCAGCTCGACGAACGTGCCGACCTTCGCACCGCGGCGCAGCACGGTGCCGGGCCGCAGGTACGCGAACGGCCCGACGGTCACCTCCGGGCCGACCTCGGCCTCCAGGACGACGGACTGCTGGACGGTCGCGTCGGCGGCGACGTCGGCGTCGACCAGGCGCGCGTAGGGACCGATCGTCGCCCGCTCGCCGACCGTGGTCTCCCCCTCGAGCAGACAGCCGGGCAGGATCACGGCGTCGCGACCGACCTCCACCCCGACGTCCACGTACGTCGACGCGGGGTCGATGATCGTCACGCCGTCGTGCATCAGCCGCTCGAGCGCCCGGCGGCGCAGGATGCGCCCGGCGTCCGCGAGCTGGACGCGGTCGTTCACGCCGCGGACCTCGTCGGAAGCGGCGAGCACGGCGCGGACCGTGCCCCCTGCGCGCACGATGTGTGAGATGACGTCGGTGAGGTACTGCTCGCCCTGCGCGTTGTCCTCGTCGAGCTTCCCGATCGCATCGGCGAGCGCGGTCGGGTCGAAGCGGTAGAGGCCGCCGTTCACCTCGGTCAGGGCGCGCTGCGCCTCGGTCGCGTCCGCCTCCTCGACGATGCCGACCACGCCCCCGCTGTCATCGCGGATGATCCGTCCGTAGCCGGTCGGGTCGTCGAGCTCGACGGTGACGAGGACACCGTCGTCGCTCCGGTCGGTGTCGGCGAGCCGCGCCAGGGTCTCGGGCGTGAGCAGCGGCGCGTCACCCGGCAGCACCATGACGCTCCCGATGCCGTCGTCGAGCGCCGGCAGCGCCTGCGCGGCGGCGTGGCCCGTCCCGCGCTGGTCGGCCTGCAGCACGGTCGTCAGCCCGTCCAGACCGGCCGCCTCCGCCTCAGCGGTGACCTCGTCGGCCTGGTGTCCGACGACGACGACGATCTGGCCCAGCCCGAGCGGCCGCAGCGCCTCCAGGATGTGGCGCAGCATCGTCCGGCCGGCGACCTCATGCATCACCTTGGCGAGCTCCGAGCGGAACCGCGTGCCGAGTCCGGCGGCGAGGATCACCGCTGCGACGTCCGGGCGCTCCGTCATCCTGCGCCCCGGCTGGTCGGCTCCTGTGGTGGCTGGGAGGCAGGGACTCGAACCCTG
>CAZADJ010000213.1:0-4497 GCA_964483845.1 uncultured Actinomycetota bacterium
CCAGGCGACCAGATCGTCCACCCCCGGCGGCAGGGGGATCTCCAGGACCTCGCTCGCGGCCCGGTAGCGGGCCTCCGGGTAGCGCCGGTCGAGACGGACCTGCTGCGAGTCGACGAGGTGGGCGGGGCTGACCCGGACGCGGCGGTCGGGCAGCAGCACCACCTCCTCCACGTCCCACCGGCGCAGCGCGGCCTTCAGCGCCGCGATGGTGAGCAGCCGCTCGGCCGGATCGGGCAACGGACCGAAGCGGTCCTCGAGCTCGGCCCGCACCGCCTTCACCCCCTCGGCGTCGCGCACGGCCGCGACCTTGCGGTACAGGTCGAGCCGGATGCGCTCGTCGGCGACGTAGTCGGTCGGCAGGTGGGCGTCGACCGGGAGCTCCACCTTGATCTCGCGCTCCTCCTCCACCGGCTCGCCGGTGAGGTCGGCGACCTCCTGCTTCAACATCTCCGTGTAGGTGTCGAAGCCGACCGCCGAGATGTGGCCGGACTGCTCCGCGCCCACGACGTTGCCCGCTCCACGGATCTCCAGATCGCGGAGCGCGATGGCGAGCCCCGCGCCGAGCCGCGCGTGCTCACCGATGGTCTCGAGACGCGCGTAGGCACCCTCGGTCATCGCCGCCTCCTCCGGGAAGAGGAGGTAGGCGTACCCGCGCTCGGTCGAGCGTCCGACACGCCCCCGCAGCTGGTGCAGCTGGGCGAGGCCGAGCAGGTCGGCGCGCTCCACGACGAGGGTGTTCGCGTTCGGCACGTCCAGGCCCGACTCGATGATCGTGGTGCACACGAGCACGTCGAACTCGCGCTGCCAGAAGCGGATCATGATGCGCTCGAGCAGGGACTCCGGCATCTGTCCGTGGGCGACCTCCACCCGCGCGTCGGGGACGAGCTCACGGATGCGCTCGGCGGCCTGATCGATCGTGCCCACCTGGTTGTGGACGTAGAAGACCTGTCCCTCGCGCAGCAGCTCCCGACGGATCGCGAGCGCGACCTGCGCCTCGTCGAACGGAGCGACGACGGTGTGGACCGGCTGGCGGTCCTCCGGCGGGGTCTCGATCACCGACAGGTCACGGATCCCGGAGACCGCCATCTCCAGCGTCCGCGGGATCGGCGTCGCCGACATCGTCAGCACGTCGACCTCGGTGCGCAGCTGCTTCAGGCGCTCCTTGTGGCGCACCCCGAAGCGCTGCTCCTCGTCGACGATGACCAGGCCGAGGTCCCTGAAGGTGACGTGCCGGCCGAGCAGTGCGTGCGTCCCGATGACGAGGTCGACCGTGCCCGCGGCGATGCCGTCGAGCACCTGCTTGCGGTCCGTGCCGGAGACGAAGCGCGAGAGCATCGCGATCTCGACCGGGAAGCCGGCGAAGCGCTCACGGAAGGTCTCGTGGTGCTGCTGCGCGAGCAGCGTGGTCGGGACGAGCACCCCGACCTGCTTGCCGTCGAACACCGCCTTCGCCGCGGCCCGCACGGCGACCTCGGTCTTGCCGAAGCCGACGTCGCCGGCCAGGAGCCGGTCCATCGGCAGCGGCGCCTCCATGTCGCGCTTGATCTCCTCGGCGACGGTGAGCTGATCGTCGGTCTCCGCATGCTCGAAGGCGTCCTCGAGCTCGCGCTGCCACGCGCCGTCGGGCGAGTACGGCGTTCCCTCGGCGTGCATCCGCGCCGTGTACAGCCGGATCAGCTCCGAGGCGATCTCGCGCACCTCCCCACGGACCCGGCTCTTGGCCCGTTCCCACTCCGCGCCGCCGAGGCGCATCACCGCCGGCTGGTCGGCCCCGACGTAGCGCGCGATCGCGTCGACCTGGTCCGACGGGACGTAGAGGCGGTCGCCCTTCGCGTACTCGAGCACCACGTAGTCCCGCGCAGCGCGGTCACCGGACGGGGTCGGCGCTTCGCGCGTCTCCATGCCGAGGTAGCGCCCGACCCCGTGCGTGCGGTGCACGACGTGATCCCCGGGGGCCAGGTCGAGCACGGTCTCCTGGGCGCTCCTGCGCGTCCCGAGCCGCCGTGTGGCCCGGCGTGTGCGCCGGATCCCGAAGACGTCGAACTCGCCGAAGAGCGCGAGTCCGAGGGCCGGCGCCAGGAACCCCTCCCGGAGCGGTGCCGGCACGACCTCGACGCGCGCCCCGCCAGTGGGGGCTGCCCCGTCCACGAGCCCGACGGCGACGCCCTCGTCACGGAGCACCTCGACCAGGCGACGGGCGGGGCCACCACCGGGCGTGGCCACGACGACACGCATGCCGTCGGCGAGGAGGTCGCGGGCGCGGCGCGCGAGCGCGGCGACGTCCCCCCGGAACGATCCCCACGCCTCGACCGACAGCGGCTCGGTGACGTCGCGGCCCGCACGGTCGGTGGCGGCGAACGGCGTGAGCTCCCAGGTCCGACCCGGCACCCGGTCGAGCAGCACGTCGACGTCCACGAACCCGGCGTCCTCGGGCCGGTGGCCGGCCGACGTCTCCCAGGCGACCTCGAGCAGCACCTCCGCCTCGCGCTGCAGCTCGGTGGCGCGGTCGCGGACGAGGATCGGGTCGACGACCGCCACCCCGGGCTCGCCGCCACCGACGTCACGGAGGAAGTCGGGGAGCAGCGCCGGCTGACGGTGCAGGAGGGTGACCAGCGACTCGGCTCCCTCGAAGGTGATGCCCTCGGCGAGGTTGTGCAGCTCGTCGGCCAGGCTGGGCAGACGCTCGGCGAGAGCCGCGGCACGCCCGCGCATGTCGGCGTCGAGCACCAGCTCACGGGCCGGGTCGATGGTGGACCCGTCGACTTCGCCGGTCGAACGCTGATCGCCGACGCTGAACTCGCGCAGCGACTCGACGTGGTCACCCCAGAACTCCACCCGGATCGCGTGGCGGCCGGCAGCGGGGAACACGTCGACGATCCCGCCCCGGACGGCGAACTCACCCCGCGACTCCACCTGCGGGACGCGCTGGTAGCCGAGCTCGACCAGCGTCTCCACGAGATCGTCGAAGCCCTCGTGACGCCGGTCGAGGCGGAGCGGCGCCCGCTCGGCGAGCTTCGGGTCCATCGGCTGGAGGGCCGCACGGATCGGGGTGACGACGGCGAGGAGCGGCGCCTCGTACGCCTCGGGTCGGACGAGACGGTCCAGCACCGCGAGCCGCTGACCGACGGTCGCGGCCTGCGGGGAGAGGCGCTCGTGGGGGAGGGTCTCCCAGGGAGGGAACAGCGCGACGCGGTCGTCGCCGATGAACGCCGAGAGCTCGTCGCTGAGGCGCTCGGCATCGGACATCTTCGCGGTGACGACCAGCAGTGGGCACGTGCGGTCGGTGAGCAGGGACAGGAGGTACGGGTGGGCGACCGAGGCCGCGACGACCGTCGGGGCGTCGAGGTCGACACGACGCGCCCCGATCTGCGGCCCGTGGTCGACCAGCTCGTCGGCGGCGGCGAGCAGGCCGGCGAGGGGGCCGACGGCGGTGACGTCACGGAGCTCGGCGGTGGTCACGGGTCATCGCGTCCTGGTCTGGGCGGCGCGCAGGGTCACCTGCACAGCGTCGTCCGGCCGACCCGGAGCGGACCCGGCTCGGCGGTCACCACGAGTGTGCGCCGCGCCACCCGCACGCGCCACCGGTGGACGGGCCTCCCGGCCACGGGGCCCTTGCCACGCCCGGACGGGCACGTCAGGGTGCAGTCGGGAGTCGTCGCCGGAGCGAGGAGCGGTGCGAGATGCCGAAGCGCAGGTCCTGGAAGGTGCGGACGCACGACCGTGGTTGGCAGGTGGTGGCCGCCGGCGCCGAGCGCGCGACGGCGGTGCTGGCGCGCAAGGGCGATGCGGTCACGCGGGCGAAGGAGATCGCCCGCAACAACACCCCGAGCACCGTGGTCGTCTACCGCAGCGACGGGACGATCCAGAACGAGGTCTCGTACGACTGACGGGGTGGGCCGACGTCCGCTCCGGGGGCCACACGTCAGTGGTAACGGTTCTGGGCCGGCTCGAGGCCCTCGTGGACGATGGCCAGGGCGGCGTCGGCCGCCTCCTCCAAGGTGACGTCGATCTCGGCGCGCTCGTCGTCCCCGAACCGTGACAGGACGTGGTCGCGGGGGTCCCGCGGGCCGGTGGGACGGCCGATCCCGATGCGGACGCGCACGTAGTCGCGGGTGCCGAGCCGGCGGTCGATGTCCTTCAGCCCGTTGTGCCCGCCGGGTCCCCCGCCGCGTTTGAGGCGGAGCCGGCCGACGTCGAGGTCGAGGTCGTCGTGGACGACCACGAGCCGCTCCGGTGGCACCTTGTACCAAGCGGCCGTCTGCTGGACCGGACCCCCCGAGTTGTTCATGTACCCCATCGGACGTGCCAGCACGAGGCGTGCCCCGCCGTCGCGGACCTCGGCGACCGCGGCGCCAGCGCGCTTGTTCGGTGCGAGCTCGGTGCGCAGACGCTGTGCGAGTCGCACGACGGTCTCCGCCCCGACGTTGTGGCGCGTGCCTCCGTACTCGTCGTCGGGGTTGCCGAGCCCGACGACGAGCCAGCGGTCGTCGGCGGTCA
>CAZADJ010000214.1:0-4474 GCA_964483845.1 uncultured Actinomycetota bacterium
GCCTGCTCGGGATCGGCCGCGTCGCGGAGCTGCCCGGCGAGGTCCGCGACCTGCTTCATGGAGCGCACGAAGTCCCCACCGGTCATCTCCAGATCACCGGTCGCCGTGTCGAGGTCCTCGCCCCGCGCCCAGCGCCACGCGGGCGCGACGAAGCCCGGATCGAGGTCCCGTAGCGGGCGGACCCCGGCGCGCCGCTCCTCCTCGCGGACCCGGTCGGCGACCATCATCGCCTTCGGGATCGCCTCCGTGAGGCGGGGCGTCGGGTACCCGGGCGGGATGATCGGTTCGTCGCTGCGCGATTCGTAGGTGAAGAGGGAGCAGAAACCGGCCAGTTCGGCCGCGTTCAGTCCCTCCGTCAACCCCTCACGGAGGCACTCGGCGACGACCAGGTCGACGTCGCCGTAGATGCGTGCGAGGCGCAGTCCCGCCGGTGTCGGCTGGGGCTCGTCGTCCACGTATCCGAGCTCGGCGAGGACCCGCAGCAGTCGGTGGAGCTGGCGGACCAGCGACCCTGTCTGCCGGTCGATGCGTCGACGTAGGCGCACCGCGTCGTCCTCGAGCTCGTCGGTCCGCTCCTGCCAACGCTCGTGCTCGGTGCGCTCGGGACAGCCGTGGCACGGATGGTCCCTGACGGCCCGCAGGAGCGGGCGGGCGCGCTCCGGCAGTGCCTCCGCGGCCAGATCGACGCCGTCCCCGGCCGCATCGCCGGCACCGTCGTCATCCGTGCCGCCGGGTGTGTCCCCGTCATCCTCCCCGACCGTGTCCAGCAGGGAGTCGGGGAGCTCCCGGAGGCGGTCGGCGACCTTCCCCCGGTACGCAGGCTGCCGGGGCGTGCCGTCGTCAGGGAGATCCACGGTCGCCACGACCTCCGGTGGCGACTCGATGTCGCGTGGTCCGAGTCGCAGGAGCCGCCGGTCCTCGGTGACCACGCGGGCGAGCGGTGTGCCGCGCTTGGTCAGCTTCGTCCCGATCACGGCCGCGAACCCGCGTCGGGCGGAGCCGGGCCAGTGCACGACCTCCCCCGGCACGAGCGCAGCGATCACCTCGCGGACCTCGTCCTCACGACGCGAACGTCGCTGGTCGCTGAGCTCCCGCTCCTCGGCCGCGAGCTCCTTGCGGAGCTCCCAGTAGGACGACCAGTCCCCACGATCGCAGTCGAGGTTCTGCGCGTAGCCCGCGACCGCCTCATCGATCTCCGCAACACGGCGGGCGAGTCCTGCGACGGACCGGTCGGCCTGGAACTGCGCGAAGGAGGCGGTGAGCAGCCGCTCGGCGTGGTCGAGATCGTGACGACGGAGGAGGTTGACCGACATGTTGTACGAGGGCTGGAACGAGGAGGACAGCGGGTAGGTACGGGTGGCGACCAGGCCCGCGACGGAGCGGAAGTCGATGTCGCGCTGGTAGAGCACGACGGCGTGACCGACGGGGTCGATACCTCGGCGCCCCGCACGTCCGGTGAGCTGCGTGTACTCGCCGGGTGTGAGCATCACGTGACGCTCGCCGTCCCACTTCTCGAGCCGCTCGATGACGACGCACTTCGCCGGCATGTTGATCCCGAGGGCGAGTGTCTCCGTCGCGAACACGACCTCGAGGAGACCCTCCTGGAACGCCTTCTCGGTCGCCTCCTTGAACGCCGGCACGAGACCGGCGTGGTGCGCGGCGACACCGCTAAGCAACGAGTCGCGCCACGAGGAGAAGCCGAGCGCTGCGAGGTCCTCCGTCGGGATGTCCGCGACCGTCGCGTCGACGATCTCCGAGATGCGTCCCCGTTCCCGCTTCGTGGTCAACCGGACCCCAGACGCCAGCACCTCGCGCACCGCCTTCTCGCAGCCGTTGCGGCTGAACACGAAGACGATCGCTGGGAGCCAGCCGCGCTCGGCGAGGGCCTCGACCGTCTGGGGACGGCTCGGCCAGCGCAGCCGTGTGCGCCCACGGGTGCGACGGCCGCCCCGCCCACGCGTGTCCCGTCCCGCCTGGCGCTCCATCATCAGCACCTTCGGGTTGGGCACGCCGCCGCGTCCTCGGGCCGCCTGCTCGCGTGTGCGCTGGTGCTGCTTGCCCTTGCGCGTGGAGACGAAGGTCGGATGGACCTCGTTGTTCACGAAGTAGTGGTGGCGGAGCGGGACCGGGCGTTCCTCCTCGATCACGACCTCGCAGCCGCCCGGCCGCACCTCCCCGAGCCACTCGCCGAACTCCTCGGCGTTGCTGACCGTGGCGGACAGGGCCGCGATCTGGACCGGACCGGCGACCTGGACGATCACCTCCTCCCAGACCGCCCCCCGCGCGCGGTCGGCGAGGTAGTGCACCTCGTCGAGGACCACGTAGCGCAGGTCGGTGAGCGTCGGCGAACGCTCGTAGATCATGTTGCGCAGCACCTCGGTCGTCATGACCACGATCGGCGCCTCACCGTTGATCGAGCGGTCACCGGTGAGCAGCCCGACGTGGTCAGCGCCGTGCTCCTCGGCGAGGTCCCGGAACTTCTGGTTGGACAGGGCCTTGATCGGTGTCGTGTAGAAGGCCTTCGTCCCCGAAGACAGCGCGAGCGAGCAGGCGAACTCCCCGACGACGGTCTTGCCGGCGCCGGTGGGGGCGGCCACCAGCACCGAGCGTCCGGACTCGAGCGCGCCGAGCGCGCGCCACTGGAAGGCGTCCAGGTCGAAGTCCAGACCGGCCGCGAACCGCTGGGCGTGCGGTCCCAACCGCCGGGACCCGTCCTCGTGGTGCTCCCGGGCGGTCGCACCGTCGGTGCTCACGTCTCGGCCTCTCCTGCGCGGGCGGCGCGCCTGCGCCGGCTGCGTTCGATCAGCCACGTCAACCCGATGGCGACCTCGTAGAGGGCCACCATCGGCACCGCCAGCATGAACATCGTGACCGGATCGGCGGGCGTCGCGATCGCAGCGACGACGAAGGTGCCGACCACGGCGTGAGGGCGGTAGTTGCGCAGTTGCTCGGTCCCGACGGTACCGACCAGCGCCAGGAACACGATGAGCAGCGGTACCTGGAAGGCCAGGCCGAAGACGACGACGATCGTGAGCACGAAGGTGAAGTACTCCGCCGCAGCGAGGAGCGTCGCGATCTGGTCCCCGCCCATCCGTAGCAGCACCGCGAGCCCCTCGGGGATCGCGAACGCGGCGAAGGCCCCGCCGAGCACGAACAGCACCACGCTGCCGAGGACGAACGGGGCGGTGTATCGGCGCTCGCGGGCGGTCAGCCCGGGTCCGATGAACCGCCACAGCTGGTGGAACAGGACGGGTGCCGCGAGGAACAGGCCGACCACCAGTGAGAGGCGGATGCGGACGCTGAAGGCCTCGAGCGGGCGGGTGACGATCAGCATGCACGCGCCGTCGGGCTCGGGGCGGAACGCGCCGGGCAGGCGGCAGTACGGCCGCATGATGAGGTCGAGGAGCGGTTCGAAGACGAACCAGCCGGCCACCGCGCCGATCGCGACGGCGATGAAGACACGGACGAGACGGTCACGCAGCTCACGGAGGTGCTGCGTGAGGGTCATCTCCGAGGGATCGCGGTCCTCGTCGGAGCGCGCGTCACGGGTCTCGTCGGACCCCTCGTCACGGTCCCCCTCCCCGGGACCGTCGTCGGGGCGCGCCGGACCGTCGTCCGGAGGGGCCGAGCTCACGGCCGCGCTCCAGCCGTCGCCGGCCTAGGAAGCGGGCGTGTCGGTCGAGCTCTCCGTCCCGTCGGGCTCCCCGGGCCCTTCAGGTCCATCACCGTCGTCGCCATCGGTGGCCTTCCGGAACTCCTTGATGCTGGTCCCGAGGGACCCAGCCAGGTCCGGGAGGCGCTTCGCACCGAAGAGCAGGAGGATGATGGCGAGGACAGCCAGCAGTTCCCAGCCACCGAGACCCATCGGGTCGCCTGACGTCGCGGACGTGTCACCTGCCGTCAGTATACGGGGCCGCGGTCCTCACCGCGGAGACGCTCCGCGGACTCCGCGAGCCGCTCCAGCTGCGCGCCCGCAACCTCGGTCTCCCGAGCGAGGGTGTCGAGCTCGGGCTCGAGACGCTCCTGGATCGCGCTGACGCGCGCAGCGAGCTCCTGCACGCGGCGTACGAGCGCGAGGACGACCAGGGCGAGCGCCACCAGCGTCGCGAACGCGACGGTGATGACGACGATCAGCGCGGTGGTGCCCACGCCCGCGAGTGTAGACGTGGATCGCGACCCGGCCGTTCGAGGAGCGGCAGCGGCAGCTGGACGTGGATCCGCCGGTCCGAGCAGCGGACCCTCAGCGGCCGGTCAGCGCCTCCAGCTGCGCGTACCAGTCGTCGCTCTCGAGCAGTAGGTGGAGGTCCAGCAGGTCATCGTGGTCGAAGCTCGGACCGCTCGGCGGGTCCTCGGGGTGACGTGGCGTGGAGGAGGGATGGAGGTCGTGGAGGTCGTCGAGGTCGAGCACCTCGACCTCGACGCCGCCGGTGGACAGCAGACGGGCGATGCGCTCGTCGGCCGGCTTCTCCACCCG
>CAZADJ010000215.1:0-4470 GCA_964483845.1 uncultured Actinomycetota bacterium
CACCTCGGCGGTGTGGAGCGCCCGGCGGCGGTCCTGCAGGTGGTCGATCTGGCTCCGGCAGCTGAAACCGTCGCTGATCAGCAGCGTGTCGTCGTCGGCCGCGCGCACGGCGGGGAGCAGCTTGCGCTCACCGGCCGCGACCGAGACCTCGTAGCGGTCGCCGGCGCCGTAACCGAACGCACCGGCCAGCCCGCAGCAGCCGGCGTCCAGCTCGCGCCAGTCCAGCCCCACGGCGTCGAACAGCGCCGCCTCCGCGTCGAGACCGACGTCGGCCTTCTGGTGGCAGTGGCCGTGCACGACCGCTGACGCCTCCAGGCGCGGCGGCCGGTAGCCGTCGGTCGCGACGAGCAGCTCGGCGAGCGACCGGGCCTGCTCCGTGACGGCCCGCGCGCGGACGTCGTCGGGGAGCATCTCGACGAGCTCGGCGCGCAGCACCGACAGGCAACTGGGCTCCATCGCCACGATCGGCACGCCGCGTTCCGCGAACGGCGCCAGGGTGGCGACGAGCTCCTCCAGGTGCCGGCGGGCGCGGTCGAGCATCCCCACCTCGTACAGCGGCCGTCCGCAACACGCGTCGGGAGGGACCACGACGCGGTACCCGGCGTCCTCGAGCGCCGACACCGTCGCCTGCCCGACGTGCGGGGCGAGCGCATCGGTGAACGTGTCGACGAACAGCGCGACCTGCGGTCGGTCACCGTCCGGTGACGGGTGCCGCGCGAACCACGAACGGAACGTCCGGTCGGCGAGCGGCGGCGGATCCCGGTGTGGGGTGATGCCGAGCAGGCGGCGGCCCGCGTCGGCCAGCACCGGCAGCTTCACCGCGGTGTTGGCCAGGCCCGGGGTGAGCGCGGCGAGCCGGATCCAGCGGCCGGCCAGCCCGGTCGCGTAGTGGTGGAGCGGCCGCGCGCGGTCGCGGTGGTGGTGGGCGAGGAACTCCGCCTTGTAGGTGGCGATGTCGACGTTCACGGGGCAGTCGACCTTGCACCCCTTGCACGACAGGCAGAGGTCCAGCGACTCGAGCACGTGGCGGTCGTCGAACCCGTCGAGATCGGCGTCGCCGCGGAGCATCTCGTACAGCAGCCTGGCCCGGCCCCGCGTCGAGTGCTGCTCCTCGTGGGTGACCATCCAGCTCGGGCACATCGTCCCGGCACCGTCGTCACGGCGGCACAGCCCCGCCCCGACGCAGCGCAGCTGCGCGCGGGCGAAGCTGTGTTCGTCGTCGGGGTACGAGAACCAGGTCGGCGGGTCGTCGACCTCGGTGCCCGGCCCGAGGCGCAGGTCGTCGTCGATGCGCCTGGGGTCGACCACCTTGCCCGGGTTCATGAGCCCGTCGGGGTCCCAGATCGACTTGAACTCGGCGAACGCGTCCACGAGGTCGTCGCCGTACATGCGCGGCAGCAGCTCGGAGCGGGCCTGCCCGTCGCCGTGCTCCCCGGAGAAGGAGCCGCCGTGGTCGAGGCAGAGCTCGGCGGCCTCGCTCACGAACCGGCGGTAGGTGGCGGTCCCCTCCTCGGTGGTGAAGTCGAAGCTGATGCGGCAGTGGACGCAGCCGTCGCCGAAGTGGCCGTACAGCGACGCCGCCAGGCCGTGTTGGTCAAGCAGGCGGCGGAACTCGCGCAGGTAGCCGCCGAGCTGGGCCGGGGCGACGGCGGCGTCCTCCCAGCCGCTCCACTTCGGCGGCTCGCCGGGGATGAAGGTCGTCACCGCGAGCGCCGACTTGCGCATCGCCCAGACCCGCTGGGCGACCGCGGGGTCGTCGTAGGTGCGCACCGACGGCCACGCGCCGCTCCCGCTGACCGCCTCGATCGCGCCCTGCGCGGCCGCCTCGGCCTCGCCGGCGGCCCAGCCGCCGTACTCGGCGAGCAGCCAGCCGCCGCCGTCGGGCAGCAGGTCGAGATCGCGGCCCCGGCGGGCGTCGACGCGGAGGCGGTCGACGAGGTGGTGGTCGAAGCCCTCCAGGCCGATGCACCCGGTGTCGAGCAGGCGCAGCACGTCGTCGGCGGCGTCGAACGGCGTCGGGTAGCCGAGCACCACGAGCCGTCGGTGGGGCGGGCTGTCCACCAGTCGCAGGGTCGCCCCGAGCACGGTGACGCAGGTCCCCTCGGTGCCGACCAGCGCGCGGGCCACGTGGAAGCCACGCTCCGGCAGGAGTTCGTCGAGGTTGAAGCCCGACACGCGCCGGGGGATCGCCGGGTAGCGGGCGCGGACCGCGTCGGCGTGCCGGTCGATGAGGTCGCGGAGGCCGGCATGGACCTCGCCGCGGCGTCCGCCCGCCGCGACGATGCGCTCGAGCGTGTCGTCGTCGGCCGGCCCGACCTCCATCCGGGTGCCGTCGGCCAGCAGCACGTCGAGCGCCTCGACGTTGTCGACCGTCTTGCCGCCCATGATCGAGTGCACCCCGCAGGCGTTGTTCCCGATCATCCCGCCGAGCGTGCACCGGTTGTGCGTCGCCGGGTCGGGCGCGAAGGTCAGGTCGTGACGGCGGGCCGCCGCACGCAGGTCGTCGAGCACCACCCCGGGCTGCACCCGCGCGGTGCGTCGCTGCGGGTCGAGGTCGTCGACGGCGGTGAGGTGGCGAGACGAGTCGACGATGACGGCCTCGTTCGTGGCCTGCCCCGCCAGCGACGTGCCGGCGCCCCGGTGGGTGATCGGCGCGCCGTGCTCGGCGCACAGGGCCACCGCCGCGATCACGTCGTCGACGTCACGAGGCACCACGACTCCGAGCGGCACCTGGCGGTAGTGGGAGGCGTCGGTCGCGTACAGGTGCCGGGCGCCGGCGTCGAAGCGCACCTGACCGGCGACGGCGTCGTCCAGCGACGCGGCGAGCGCCGCCCACTCGGTGTCGGTGGTCACCACGACAGCCTCACACGACCGCGAGCAGCTCGTCGAGGTCCACAAGCGCGGCACGGCGCCCCCGCTCGCGGAGCGCTGCCAGGTCGCCGACGGCCTGCGCCCGCTTCAGCTGCCCGAAGGTGTGGGTCTCGCCGGGGATCTCGACGTCGTCGGGGTCCGGGGCGAGCGCGACGGCGAACACGCCGGTGTCCGGTCCGCCCTTGTGGAGCTGCCCGGTCGAGTGCAGGTAGCGCGGTCCGATGCCGACCGTGACGGCGACGCGCAGGCGGTCGCGGAGCGCGGTGCGCACCACCTCGAGCTCGTCGACGACCGGTGACTCCGGGTCGACGTAGACGAGCAGCGCGAGGTGGTCGCCGTCGCGGACCTGGTCGAGGAGGGGGCCGAGCGGTTCGCGCTCCGGGTCGGGCGCGTCGGCCTCGAGCGCGTCCCGGGCGGCGCGCTTGGCGGCCTCGACGTCCGGTTGGTCGAACGGGTTCACGCCGAGCAGCGCGCCGGCCAGCGCCGTCGCCACCTCCCAGCGCACCACCTCGCCGCCGAGGTCCTCCTCGTCGCGGACGTCGAGCCAGACCACCGGATGTCCGGCACCGGCGAGCTGCTGGACGCCGTCCGGCTCGCCGTACGCGACGAACAGCCGGTCGTCCCCGTACACCTCGGGCGGGCCGACGTGCTCGCTGATCACCGGCAGGAGGCCGGTCCCGGCCTTGCCCGTGGACTCCGCGACGAGCTGCTCCACCCACGCGCCGAAGGCCGCGATCGGCTCCGGCAGCACCACCGTCAGCTTGTCGCGACCTGTACGCAGCCCGGCGGCCATGGCCGCGGCGAGCGCCGCGCCGGGGTTGTCGATCACGTCGCGCCGGCACGCCTCCGCCATCAGCTCGGCGGTCCCGAGCAGACGCTCGAGCGGCGCGCCGAGCAGCGCCCCCGGAGCCAGCCCGAACGGGGTGAGCGCCGAGAAGCGCCCGCCCACGTCGGACGGTGCCTCGATCACGGTCCGGAACCCCTCGTCGGCGGCGAGATCGGCCAGGGCGGAGCCGGGATCGGTGACCACCGCGACCCGGTCGACGCGGCCGACCGCCGCGCGGAAGTGGGCGAGGAGCGTCCGCGTCTCCGTCGTGGTGCCCGACTTCGACGAGGCCACGATCAGCGTGTCGTCGAGCGGCAGCTCCGCGGTGACCCGTCGCACGGCGGCGGGATCGACCGAGTCGAGCACGTGGAGCCGGAGCCGCTCCGGACGGAAGGTCTCGGCGAGCACGAGCGGGAACAGGCTCGAGCCTCCCATGCCGAGCACGAGCGCGTCGGTGAGGCCCTCCTCGACGCAGGCGTCGGCGAGCCGTTCGAGCGCAGGCAGCTCCTCCCGCGCCCCGGTCGGCAGATCGAGCCAGCCGAGGCGATCGGCGACCTCGGTCGGGTCCTCCTGCCACAGGGTGTGGTCGCGCTTCCACAGACGCGCTACCGCGTTCCGCTCCTCGAGTTCCTCGCGCAGCTCCTCCATCCGCGCGGCGATGGGCTCGAGGTGGCGGTCGGCGACGGGGGCGTCGTCGGTCATCTGGTCGGCTCCGGTCATCGTCGGGTGCCCCACGAGTATGCGCGACCAGGGGTCCCGGGTGCCGAGCGGGG
>CAZADJ010000216.1:0-2616 GCA_964483845.1 uncultured Actinomycetota bacterium
TGTTCGGGTTGGTCACCGTCCTCACGCTCCTGCTGCGGTGGAGGACGACGGGAGGCCACGCTGCGACTCCCCGGTCGAAGGGGCGGTGACGCACCGGTCGGAGTGCGGCCTGAGCCTCCCAGTAGGCTGGTCCCGTCCGCCAGGAGGGGTGCGATGGGT
This sequence comes from uncultured Actinomycetota bacterium, assembly GCA_964483845.1. GTDB lineage: Bacteria > Actinomycetota > Nitriliruptoria > Nitriliruptorales > JAHWKO01 > CAZADJ01. Next base: position 160 of record CAZADJ010000216.1, read on the forward strand.
CGGTGGGTCGCGTGGTTCTCCGAGATCGGACGCGGGGACGTCGAGCTCGCCGGTGGCAAGGGAGCCAACCTGGGCGAGCTCGTGCGCGCCGGTCTGCCGGTACCCGACGGGTTCGTCGTGACCACCGAGGCCTACCGCGGCGTCCTCGAGCGGGCCGGTGGGCGCGACCGCCTCATGGACCTGCTTGGCTCGGCCGCCGACGGCGACCGGACCGCCGCGGAGGTCGCAGCCGAGGCCCAGGCGCTGATCCGCGATGCGGGCGCGCCCGCCGAACTGCGCGACGCGGTGAGAGCCGCCTACGAGGAGCTCGCCGGCGGTCAGGACGAGGAGACCGACGTTGCGGTGCGCTCGTCGGCGACCGCCGAGGACACCCGCGAGACCTCCTTCGCCGGGATGAACGAGACGTTCACGAACGTGGCCGGCGCGGACGAGGTCATCGCTCGTGTCGTCGACTGCTGGGCGTCGCTGTACGCCGAGCGGGTGATCGCCTACCGGGCACGGTCCTCGGTCGCCGATGACGAGCCCGCCATCGCCGTGGTGGTCCAGCGCATGGTGGACGCGGATCGCTCCGGCGTGACCTTCTCGGTCGAGCCGAGCGGCGACCGCACCAAGATGGTGACCGAGGCCACCTTCGGGCTCGGAGAGGCCGTCGTCGGTGGCGAGGTCCAGCCCGACACCTACCTGCTGTCGCGACCGACGGACGGTGACGGCGACCCGACCGTGATCGACGTGCGCATCGGGGTGAAGGCGCACAAGGTCGTCCGGGGGGCCGACGGCGGCAACGAGCGCGTGGAGCTCGACGACGAGGAGGCTCGGCGCCGGGTCCTGTCGGACGACGAGGCGGTGAGGATCGGACGGGTCGCCCTCGACGTCGAGACCCACTACGGGGCGCCACAGGACATCGAGTGGGCGCTGGAGGGGGACGAGCTGTTCCTCCTCCAGGCCCGCCCCATCACCACGCTGCCGCCCGACGAGACCGACGGGATCTCGTCGCTGGAGGAGGCCGAGCTGCTGGTCCAGGGCCTCGGCGCGTCCTCCGGGTTCGCGTGCGGCACCGCGCGGGTCCTGACCTCACCCGCCGAGGGCGACCGGTTCGCGGACGGCGATGTGCTCGTGACGACCATGACCGCGCCGGACTGGGTGCCGATCATGTCCCGGGCGGGAGCGTTCGTCACCGACAGCGGCGGGATGACCAGTCACGCGGCGATCGTCGGCCGCGAGATGCGCATCCCGTGCGTCGTCGGGGCCGGAGAAGCGACCACCCAGCTCCAGGACGGCCAGCGCATCACCGTCGACGGACTCGACGGCAAGGTGTACGCGGGCGACGTCACCAACGTGCTCGCCGATCTGCGCGGCGAAGGCGGGGTCTCGGTGCGCGAGGACCGTCCGGCCCCGGAGCCGCTCGTCCCGCTGGCCACGCGCCTGTACGTCAACCTCGCGGTCGCCGACCGCGCCGCCGAGGTCGCTGACAGACCCGTCGACGGCGTCGGGCTCCTGCGCGCCGAGTTCCTCATCGCCGACGCGCTCGGTGGCGAGCATCCGCGGCACGTCCTCGCCCAGGGGCGGCGGGACGAGGCGATCGAGCAGATGGTGAAGACCCTGCTGCGCATCACGCGGCCCTTCCATCCCCGGCCGGTCGTCTACCGCGCGACGGACTTCAAGACGAACGAGTTCCGCCACCTCACCGGCGGTGAGGAGTACGAGCCGGTCGAGGAGAACCCGATGCTCGGCTACCGCGGCTGCTACCGCTACGTGAAGGATCCCGAGGTGTTCGCGATGGAGCTCGAGATCCTCGCGCGCGTGCGCGAGGAGACCGACAACCTCCACCTCATGATCCCGTTCGTGCGCACCAGGTGGGAGCTCGAGGCCTGCCTCGAGGCGATCGACGACAGCCCGGTCGGCGGCCACCGGAACATGATGCGTTGGATCATGGCCGAGGTGCCGTCGGTGGTGCACTACCTGCCGACGTACGCGCGGATGGGGATCGACGGCGTCTCGATCGGCTCGAACGACCTCACCCAGCTCATCCTCGGCGTCGACCGCGACGCCGAGGGGCTGGTCGAGCTGTTCGACGAGATGGACGACGCGGTGCTCGACGCGATCGAGCGCATCATCGACGCGTGCGCGGAGGCCGGGATCACGTCCAGCCTCTGCGGACAGGCGCCCTCGAACCGACCCGAGTTCGCCGAGGCGCTGGTGCGCTACGGCATCGACTCCGTGTCCGTCAACGCCGATGCCGTCACCGACGCGCACCGTGCGATCGCGCAGGCCGAGCGGCGTCTGATGATGGAGACCGCCCGTGGTGGCGGAGAGGTGGCATCGGCGTGAGACGCCGAGACCCGTGACCCTGGACCCCGACTGGGGACCCGGTGCTGCGCGGTAGCCAGATACTGCTCACGTCATCCGTCGGGGTGAGGAACCGTCTGTACCTCGAGTCCGTCGATGCCCGTGAAGTCG
>CAZADJ010000216.1:2716-4469 GCA_964483845.1 uncultured Actinomycetota bacterium
ACGTCGTCAGGGAGGCGCACGTGGTCGGGGCCGGGCCCGCCGACACCGACGTCTTCGACGGCATAGCCCTCGGTGAACGCTGGCACCGTGATCGGCTCACCGCCGTTGCCGTCCGAGGTCATCCACGCCACCGGCTCCCACCCCTGGCCAGTTCGTCGGTCGAGCTGGAACGCCACGCCCCGCATCGTCCCTTCGGGAAAGCGCATGGCGAGCAGCTGGCCGGGTTCGGCCCTCGGCGGGTCCAGCGCCAGCAGATCGGGACGCATCTCCGGCTCGAGCTCCGGCGGATCGGTGTGCGTGACGTCGGCCACGATCCACGAGCAGTCCACCGCCCCACCCATGACCGACGATGCGGGTGTCCCCGCGGTCATGGTGATCGGCTCGAGTTCGAAGGTCGTGAGCTCACCGGCGAGCGCGTTCGCGGCGGTGATCGCTGCCGTGTTGCCATCCACCGCCCACACAGCGGCCTCTCCCACCGACCCGTCCGCCGCCACCAGCGTCGTCGCGAGCAGGGTGGTGCCGTCGGATGCGTCGACGGCGACCATCGGTCCGCGCGCAACGTCACCTCCGAGCTCGGCGACGATCTCGCTGACCACGTGCCCATCAGCCCCCGCCGTCCCCTCGGCCAACCTGCAGTCCGTGGGCAGACCCTGCAGCAGCCCCTCGGTGTGGAACCCCGCCTCCGCCAGTGCGGCCCTCTGCTCCTCGGAGAGCCGCCTCTGCTCGTCGACGGCCGTGAACGTCGGCGTCGGCTCTGGGCCCTGGACCGTCGGTCCGGACCGGGCCCCACCACAACCCGTTGCGGAGACTGCCAGCAACGTGAGTAGCGCGAGCAGTGAACGCCGTGTAGCCACGGTTCCCCCACATGCCGGGTGTCGCTTGTAGGACGCCATGGGGATGGGCCCGGTTCCACCCACTGGTCCATCGTCGGGGATGGTTGGCGTGTGCGGACACCCGAGACTAACCCGGGCGGATCGGGCTCGTCGGAGCTGCCGCGATCACGAGATCAGAAGTACCAGCCGGACGGGATCCACGGCTGCGGGACCGGCTCGGGGCTGCGTACGAAGAGAGGGCCGCAGGGTCGCGCCTTCAGGCGGACGGCGAAGAGTTGTGGGAACGCCCACTGCTGGGCAGCCGTGAGCCCGTAGAACGTCGTGTCGGAGTCGGAGGAGGCTTCGCCGAGCACGTGCCACAGAAGATCGCGGGCAACATGCGCGCTGTCGCCTCCGAGCATGGCGAGGTTGCCGCGTCGGACGAGCGCGAAGCCGCGCTCGCGGCCGTGCCGCGCCACGAACAATCGGCTGTCGTCGCCCAGCAGGTACTCGACGTCCGGTCGGCGTGACGAGCCGCGCAGCCGCGCGTCAACACGATCGATCAGGTCGAGGTCATCACCCTCTTCGACTGTCGTGGTCGTGCCTGCTGGCAGTCGCGTGCGATCGACCTCCCCCTCGAACGCTATGGCGGGGTGGAGGTCGAACCCGGCGCGGGCGTAGAGGCGGATCGCACGGGGGTCCGGGGATGACAGGATCATGGCAGTGCGCGCGTCCTCCGCGCTGCGCAGCGTGTGGGTGAGCAGCCGCCGACCGAGCCCCGACGATTGACGGTCGGGATGCACGAAGAGCAGCGACAGGCCCCAGAAACCCCCGCGCCGGATGGACGCTGCCATGCCGACGACCTCTCCCTCGTCGTCCACGGCGACGAAGCACCCGTTGGGATCGGTGTCGCAGAACCGCGCTACGCCACGGTAGAACGC
>CAZADJ010000217.1:0-2059 GCA_964483845.1 uncultured Actinomycetota bacterium
CGGACACTCGGCGTGCTGGCAGCCGACCTTCGGCCAGGGGCAAGGTGTCCCCACGTCCCCGCCGGATCGCGGTCGCCGCGGGCTGAGGACAGGAGCCGAGAGATGCTGAGCGAGTTCCGGGACTTCATCAACCGGGGGAACTTCGTCGACATCGCGGTCGCGTTCGTGATCGGGGTCGCGTTCGCGGCCGTGGTCGAGGCGCTGACCGGGCGGATCGTCACCCCCCTGATCGGCATGGTCGTCGAGGTCGACCTCGCGGGCTTCGGCACCTTCGGCCCGACCGACGTGGAGACCGGCGAACCGGTCGGCAGCGTCGGGGCGTTCATCGAGGCGCTGATCAACTTCGTCATCGTCGGGTTCGTGATGTTCCTGGTCGTGCGGAGCTACAACCGCATGAAGGAGCGCGCCGCCCGCGGGGGGCCGGAGGAGGAGCAGCCGAGCGAGCCAGAGGAGCTCGTCGTCCTCCGCGAGATCCGGGACGCGATCCGGTCGGCGTGAGCCGGGCGACGCGTCGTCGCGACTACCGGTCGTCGTCGTCCAGCCGCGCCGAGGCACGCTCCACCGCCCGCCGTGCGGCCTCGTGCGCCTGGGCCTCCAGCTCCTCGCGCAGCGACCCGTACGAGCCCGGGCGGACGTGGCCCTGCTCACGGGCCGTCGCCGCGACCGCCTCGGCGACGGCGGGGGCGACCGAGCGATCGAAGGCGGAGGGGATGATGTAGTCCTCGGACGCCTCGTCGCCGACGACGTCGGCGATCGCGCCAGCGGCGGCGATCTTCATCTCGTCGGTGACACGTGTCGCCGCGGCGTCGAGCAGCCCCCGGAAGAGCCCCGGGAAACAGAGCACGTTGTTGATCTGGTTCGGGAAGTCGGAGCGACCGGTGGCCATGACACGGACGTGGGGACCGGCCTCCTCCGGCATGATCTCCGGCGTCGGGTTCGCGAGCGCGAAGACGATCGCGTCGTCGGCCATGGTCATCACCAGCTCGGCCGGGAGGAGCGCCGGCCCCGAGAGCCCGACGAAGGCGTCGGCGCCGTCGATCGCCTCGGCGAGACCGCCTTCGACCTCCCGTGGGTTGGTCTGCTTGGCGAGCCGCCGCTTGATCGGATCGTTGTTCTTCCGGCTCCGGTCGACGATCCCCCCACGGTCGACGCAGACGATGTCGGAGACCCCGGCGGCCATCAGCAGGTTGGACACCGCCACCCCGGCCGCGCCGGCGCCGAGGAGGCAGACGCGGAGCTCGGTCAGCTCCTTGCCGACGAGCTGGACGGCGGAGATCAGGGCGGCCAGGACGACGACGGCGGTGCCGTGCTGATCGTCGTGGAAGACCGGGATGTCGAGGCGCTGGCGGAGCTTGCCCTCGATCTCGAAGCAGCGGGGGGCGGCGATGTCCTCGAGGTTGATGCCCCCGAACCCCTGGGCGATGCGCACCACCGTCTCGACGAACACGTCGGGATCCTGCTCGTCGACGAGCAGCGGGTACGCGTCGACCTCGCCGAACTCGCGGAACAGCATCGCTTTGCCCTCCATCACCGGGAGGGCCGCGAGCGGGCCGATGTCGCCGAGCCCGAGGACGGCGGAGCCGTCGGTCACGACCGCGACGCTGTTGGACTTGATGGTGAGCCGGTACGCCTGGCTCGGGTCCTCGGCGATCATCTGCGAGATCCGTCCGACCCCCGGGGTGTAGACGAGCGACAGGTCGGTGCGGTCGGTGACGTCGCGCCGGTTGTGGATGTGGATCTTCCCGCCGAGGTGGGCGCGTATCACGTCGTCGGTGATGGCGAGCAGCTCGAGCCCGTCGATCGCGTCCAGGGACACCGCGATCGCCTCGCCCTGCTCCTCGTCCTGGGTCCGGAGCGTGATGTCGCGCGTGACCATGTGGCGGTGGGCGCGCACCGCGTCGATGGACGTGATCTCCCCGCCGTGGGTCTCGACGGTCTCGGTGACCTTCCCGAGCATCCCCGGTGCGTTCTCGATCGCGACCCGGATGGTCACGCGGTGCTGCTTCTGGTTCATCGTGCGTCCTCGGGCGGACTCGGGGCGGACTCGGGGCGGACTCGG
>CAZADJ010000217.1:2159-4433 GCA_964483845.1 uncultured Actinomycetota bacterium
GGGCGGACTCGGGGCGGACTCGGGGCGGACTCGGATAGCTGGGCTGACCCGGGACCGCGCGGTCCGGGGCGCCGCGGGCGAGGATAGCCCGGGGGCTCCGCCGGCTGGTCGGCGGTGGGCGGGTCGCGGGGCGGCGGCGCCGCGGCGCGGGTCCCGTCGCGGGTGCATGCAACCTCGGTCACGCGTGGCATCATCGGGCACGCCCCGCCGATCAGGATGACGATGGCCGAGATCGACCTCGAACAGCTCTCCATCAACACCGTCCGGACGCTGGCCATGGACGCCGTCCAACAGGCGGACTCGGGCCATCCCGGGATGCCGATGGGCGCCGCTCCGATGGCGTACGTTCTGTTCCGCGAGGTGATGCGCTTCGATCCGGGCGCGCCCGACTGGCCGGACCGCGACCGGTTCGTGCTGTCGGCGGGCCACGGCTCGATGCTCCTCTACGCCTACCTTCACCTGGTCGGCTACGACGTCTCGCTGGACGACATCCGACGCTTCCGGCAGTGGGGGTCGCCGGCCGCCGGCCACCCGGAGCACGCGGAGCTGCCGGGGGTCGAGACCACCACCGGCCCGCTCGGTCAGGGGTTCGCCAACGGCGTGGGGATGGCGATCGCCGAGCGCAAGCTCGCCGCCGAGTTCAACCGACCCGGCCACGAGATCGTCGACCACCGCACGTTCGCCATCGTCTCCGACGGCGACCTGATGGAGGGTGTCACCAACGAGGCCGCCTCCCTCGCCGGCCACCTCGAGCTGGGCAAGCTCAACTACCTGTACGACGACAACGGCATCACCATCGACGGGTCCACCGACCAGACCTTCACCGAGGACGTCCGCGGACGCTTCGCAGCGCTGGGCTGGCACACGGCCCAGGTCGAGGACGGCAACGACCTGAGCGCGATCCGCGCGGCGTTGAAGGAGGCCGAGACCGACCCGCGCCCGAGCCTGATCGCCGTGCGGACCGTGATCGGCTTCGGGTCCCCGAACCTCGCGGGTAGCGCCGCCACCCACGGTGCGGCCCTCGGCGAGGCCGAGGTGGCGGCGACCAAGGCGGCGCTCGGGTGGGAGCACGACGAGTCGTTCCACGTCCCCGACGAGGTCCGCGAGCACCTCGACGCCACCGAGCGTGGTCGGCGGGAGCGGGAAGCCTGGGAGGACAAGCTCGTCGCGTACCGCGAGGCGCACCCGGACGAGGCCGGCGAGCTGGATCGCCGCCTCGCGGGCCGCCTGCCCGACGGGTGGCGCGACGCCCAGCCCGTGGTCGAGGGGCCGATGGCGACCCGTAAGGCCTCCGGGACGGCGCTCGACTCCTTCGCGCACGTGATCCCGGAGCTGATCGGCGGATCGGCCGATCTGGCCGGCTCCAACGTCTCCGAGATCGACTTCTCGGGCGTGTACTCGGCCGACGACCCGCTCGGCCGCAACCTCCGCTTCGGCGTGCGCGAGCACGCGATGGCCGCGGCGTGCAACGGCATCGCCCTGCACGGGGGGTTCGTGCCCTACGGGGCGACGTTCCTCATCTTCACCGACTACGCGCGCCCCGCGATCCGGCTGTCCGCCCTGATGGGTCAGCGGGCGATCTGGATCATGACGCACGACTCGGTCGGGCTCGGCGAGGACGGCCCGACCCACCAACCGATCGAGCACCTCGCGTCGCTGCGGGCGATGCCGAACCTGCAGCTGATCCGACCTGCGGACGGCGGCGAGGTGGCGCAGGCCTGGACCTGCGCGCTCGGACGCGACGACGGTCCGACCCTGCTCTCGCTGACCCGTCAGACCCTGCCGGACCTCGGGCCGAAGCCGCCCGACGGGGTCGCGCGCGGCGCGTACGTGCTGCGGGAGGTCGAGGGGGACCCCGACGTGATCCTGATCGGCACCGGCTCTGAGGTGCAGCACGCCGTCGCGGCGGCGGAGATCCTGGAGCGCGACGACGTCGCCGCGCGGGTGGTCTCGATGCCGTCCTGGGACCGGTTCGCCGCGCAGGACCGTGACTACCGGGAGGAGGTGCTGCCGCCGGACGTCCGGGCGCGGGTCTCGGTGGAGGCGGCGGCGACGTTCGGCTGGGAGCGGTGGGTCGGCACCCAGGGTGCCGCGATCGGCATCGACCGGTTCGGTGCGTCGGCGCCAGGCGAGCGGTTGATGCTCGAGTTCGGTTTCACCGGCGAGCACGTCGCCGAGGTCGCGCGCGAGGTGATCGAGCGCGTGGACGGTGCCTCGTGAGCGGTCCGAGCGGCGACGGCGGTGGGGACGAGGACCAGCGCGACTCAGGTAGCG
>CAZADJ010000218.1:0-4389 GCA_964483845.1 uncultured Actinomycetota bacterium
GGGACCTCATCCCCGCTGCGGGGTCACCAGCAGGGTCTGGAGGCTCCGCCCGATCGGTCCGACCTCGTCGTGGAGTCGGCTCTCGGCCAGTCCGATGCCGTCGTCGGCGATCGTGGTGTGTGCGTCGAGGCAGACCCAGGATCCGACCGGGTACCGGTGGAGGTGGACGGTCAGGTCGGTGTTGATGAACAGGTGGTCGGCCGGATCGAGCACCGCGCTGACGCCGTTGCCGGAGTCCGCCGCGGTCAGGACGCGAACCAACGGTGAGGGTTCCTCGCCGGCGACGAGGGGGACGCGCATCCGCATCCAGACGGTGGCGGGTCCGGGCTCGCGGAACGCCCCCCGGACGAACCGGGCGACCATCGCGGTGTGGTAGCCGACGTCCGCGCCGGTATCGAAGAACGCCACCTCGGAGCCGGCCTCCGGACCGGGGGGCCGCTCGTCGGGCGGCTCGACGGACGGCGACGAGCCGCTCCGGATGCGCCACGCCCGCGCGAGCACGACCGGTTCCCCGCCGGCCACGAGCGCACCCTCGACGAGGTCCACGCGACGGCCCGGACGGACGACCTCCGCCCGCACCTCCAGCTCGGCGATCGGTACCGGCGCGAGGATCTCGAAGGTCACCCGCCCGACACGTCGGTCGTCGCCGCCCGCCGCTCGCTCGAGCGCCCGCCCGAGCAGCGCGGTCGGCGGGCCGGCGTGCTGGTGCTCGGGGCTCCACGGCCCCCGCGTCAGCTCGGTCGCCGAGAAGCTCCCGTCGCCCGACGGCACGAAGAACGCGCCGTCCGCGCCTGCGGTCTCGACGCTCACCGGGGCAGGAAGGGCAGCAGAGCGAGGTAGGCGGTGAAGAGCACGGCTCCCTCCCAGCGGTCGACGTGGCGTCGGGTGAACATCATGAAGCCCGCGACCAGGGCGATCACGACCATCGCCGCGTTCGGCACACCCGCGAGTCCCGGTTCGGACAGGACGTCCGCGCCGAGGATGCCGGTGAAGCCTCCGACGAGCAGGCTGTTCAGCATGTTGCTGCCCAGCAGGTTGCCCACGATGAGGTCGGGTTCGCCGCGGCGGGCCGCCTGGATGCTCGTGACGAGCTCGGGGAGCGAGGTCCCGATGGCGACGAGCGTGAAGCCGACGAACCCCTCGCCGAGTCCGACGAAGGCGGCCAGCTCGCGCGCCCCCCACACGACGGCCTGGGCCCCGAGGATCGTCCCGAGCAGTCCGGCGGCGCACCAGAGCGCCTGGCGGCGCACCGAGATGGTTCCCGCCCCGGGGTCGACGAACGCGGCGGTCTGTGTTCCCAGCACGTCATCGCGGTCCCGTCCGCCGCGGACCATCACCACGGTCACCGCGAGTGTGGCGACGGCGAGGATGGTCCCCTCGACGTCACCCAGCCCGTCGCCCCAGAGCAGCAGGCCCGCGTACAGCACCACCGCGCCGGTCGCCATCGGCGCCTCGCGGCGCAGCGTCGGCGACGACACCGCGATCGGAGCGATCAGTGCCGCGACCCCGAGGACCAGCGTCAGGTTGGCGACGTTGGAGCCGATGATGTTGCCGACCGCGATGTCCAGCGACCCCTGCACGGCGGCGAGCACCGAGACGACGAGCTCGGGGGCGCTCGTCCCGAAGCCGATCACCACCGCGCCGATCACGACCGGTGAGATGCGCAGGGCGACCGAGAGACGGGCGGCCGAGGCGACGAACCGGTCCGCCGCGAAGGCCAGCAGCACGAGGCCGGCCACGACCGCGAGCCCCGCGAGGAGCACCTCGGTCACGGTCGTCCCTCGCCAGCCATCGTCGGCAGGCTAGCGCCGCGACCACCGGGGCCCGCACGCCGCTCCTCGCGGACGACCGGTCGGCACTACCGTGGACGGCCTCGAGACGCGCGCGCACGACGATCCGGAGCGGAGATGGCGACCGAGGTGAAGCTGCCGATCACCGGAGACGAGGCGGCCGACCGCCTCCTCGAGGAGGAGCCGCTCGCACTCCTCATCGGGATGCTCCTCGACCAGCAGATCCCGATGGAGTGGGCGTTCAGGAGCCCCCACCGCCTCCGTGAACGCCTCGACGGCTCGCTCGACGCGGTGACGATCGCCGGGATGGAGGAGGACGAGCTCGCGGCCGTCTTCCGGGAGAAGCCGGCGCTGCACCGCTTCCCCGGCTCGATGGCGCGGCGCACGCGTGCCCTGTGTCGCCACGTCGTCGAGCACTTCGACGGCGACCCGACGCGCATCTGGGACGGGGTGGGCGAGGCCGGCCAGCTCCGTCGCCGTCTCGAGGACCTGCCGGGCTTCGGGGAGCAGAAGGTGAAGGTCTTCGTCGCGCTCCTCGCGAAGCGCTTCGACGTCGCCCCGGACGGCTGGGAGCAGGCCGCCGGCGAGTACGCGGACGACGCGCCGCGCTCGGTCGCCGACGTCGACCGGCCCGAGGCGATCGACGCCGTCCGCGAGTGGAAGCGGTCGGGCGAGAGATGAGGGGCCACCGGCCCGGGTACGGCTGACGAGGAGGAGCGATGTCGCCGCGACAGCCACATCTGACCGCCCGCCTCCAGGGGTTCGGGACGACCATCTTCGCCGAGATGACCGAGCTCGCGCACGAGCACGACGCGGTGAACCTCGGCCAGGGGTTCCCCGACGAGGACGGTCCCGACGAGGTGAAGGAGGCCGCGGTCCGCGCGATCCGCGCGGGGCGCAACCAGTACGCGCCCGGCCGCGGCACGGCGACGCTGCGGCACGCCGTCGCCGCCCACCAGCGTCGCTTCCACGGCCTCGACTACGACCCGGACGACGAGATCACCGCGACCGCCGGCGCGACCGAGGCCGTCTTCGCGGCCATCCAGGCGCTCTGTGACGTCGGCGACGAGGTCGTGCTCTTCGAGCCGTTCTACGACTCGTACGAGGCCAGCGTCGCGATGGCCGGGGCCGTCCCGCGGGTGGTCACCCTGCGCGACGGGGACCTCGGCTACGAGCGAGAGGACCTCGAACGGGCGATCACGCCGCGGACACGGCTGGTGGTGCTGAACAGCCCGCACAACCCGACCGGGAAGGTGTTCGACCGCGACGAGCTCGCGGACCTGGCCGAGCTCTGCGTCGAGCGCGAGCTCGTCGTGGTGACCGACGAGGTCTACGAGCACCTCGTCTACGACGGTGAGCACACATCGATCGCGACGCTCCCGGGGATGCGCGAGCGCACCCTCGTCATCTCCTCGGCGGCGAAGACGTTCTCGTTCACCGGGTGGAAGATCGGGTGGGTCTGCGGGCCGCCGGACCTCACCGCGGCGGTGCGCACCGCGAAGCAGTTCGTCACCTTCACGAACGGCACCCCCTTCCAGCTCGCTGTCGCCACGGCGCTGGAGCTCGACGACAGCTACTTCAGCGATCTGCGCGCCTCGTACCGGCGACGGCGCGATCAGCTCTGCGCCGGGCTCGCCGCGGTCGGGTTCGATGTCGTCCAGCCGGCGGGGACCTACTTCGCGGTCGCCGACATCCGACCGCTGGGCTCCGACGACGACGTTGCGTTCTGCCTGGAGCTCCCGGAGCGTGTCGGCGTCGTCGCGGTCCCCACGTCGGTCTTCCACCGCGACCGCCACCGTCGTCGGCACCTCGTGCGCTTCGCGTTCTGCAAGTCGGAGGAGACGATCGCCGCCGGGCTCGAGCGTCTGGCGGGCCTGGGGTAGCCGTCGCTGCGGCCGCCGGCGACCGGACGGGCGTCGGTGTCCGGGAGGGGTTCCGATCCCGTCAACGGGGTCGCGGCGGGTCGTTGAAAGTTGCGGCACACTCGCGGAACATGGCGGAGCCGGCCCACCGTGGCGGCCACCCGGGACCGAGGTCATCGGTCCGGCTCAGGAGCCGAGATGGACGCCGTCGAGACACCGACCGAGCACGCGGCGCTCGCCGACCTCCTCGAGCGCGCGTCCAGCCGCGGCTACGTGCTCCTGTCGGAGATCGCCGAGCTGCACGATCCCCTCCTGCAGGGTGGGTCGTGGGTCGACGAGGTCGCCGACATCGCCCGGGAGCAGGGCGCGCAGGTCGTCGACGACCTGACCGAGGCCCCCGAGCGTCCCGACATCTCCCCACCGAGCGCATCCTCGGACCCGATCCGCCAGTACCTGAACGAGATCGGGCGCACCGACCTGCTCACCGCGGAGGAGGAGGTCGACCTGTCGAAGCGCTACCAGGCCGGTCTCGCGGCGCAGGAGCTGCGCCGGGCCGGGGCGGTGACAGCTCCGAAGCGTCGGGCGATGCTCGCGTTCGTCGAGCGGGACGGGCGCCTCGCCAAGGACCACATGATCCGCGCGAACCTCCGCCTCGTGGTGTCCAACGCGCGCAAGTTCCGTGGCCGCGGCCTGGACCTGCTGTCGCTCACCCAGGAGGGCAACCTCGGCCTGATCCG
>CAZADJ010000219.1:0-4310 GCA_964483845.1 uncultured Actinomycetota bacterium
CCGATGGGCTGGATCCTGGCCGCGATCGCCTTGCTGATAACGCTCGGACCTCCGGGCCCCGCGTACGCCGACTTCGTGCTCCGCGACGGCGGCGAGGCCTCGACCGCCGTGGCGATGCTCGCGTGGCCGAACAACTGGTACTGGTTCGCGCTGCTCGGGCTCGTCTTCGTCTTCGTGCCGTTGCTGTTCCCCGACGGGCGTCTGCCGTCGCGGCGCTGGCGGCCGGTCGCGTGGATCGCGGGCACCTCGATCGCGGCGCTCTGCGCCCTGGGCGCGCTCGCCGAGACGATCACGACGCAGGGCGCCAGGCTCGAGATCGAGAACCCGATCGGGCTCGCGGGTCTGCCCCACCCGGAGCACTCCGTGGCGGGCACGATCCTCTTCCTGGGGTTGCTGATCGGCGTGGTCGGGGCCTTCACGTCCGTCGTGGTGCGGTTCCGCCGTGCGCGCGATCAGGAACGCCTCCAGATCAAGTGGCTGCTGTTCGCCTCCGGGCTCGTCATCCTGAGCGTGCCGACCGAGGCACTGCAGGACGGCCAGTTCGCGTGGGTCAACACCGCGGCGAGCGGGCTCGCGTTCAACGCCCTCCCGCTCGCGATCGCGGTCGCGATCCTGCGCTACCGGCTGTACGCGATCGATCGCATCGTCAGCCGGACCATCACCTACGCGGCGGTGATCGCCGTGCTGGGTGCGTCGTACGCCGTCGCCGTCGTCGTGCTCGGACAGGTGCTGGCCCCGCTCGGCGCCGGTGGCGACCTCGCGGTCGCTGCCGCCACGCTCGCCGCCGCGGCCCTCTTCAGACCCGTGCTCACCCGGGTGCGTTCGGGCGTGGACCGACGCTTCAACCGCGCCCGCTACGACGCCGTCCGGACCGTCGAGGACTTCGCCCAGCGTCTCCGCCACGAGGTCGACCTCGACGGGCTCAGCACCGATCTCCGCGCGGTCACGGCGGGCACGCTGCGGCCGAGCGCCGTGGGCCTGTGGCTCAGGAACCGGGAGGTGCGGCCGTGACCCCCGGACCGCTCCGGCGCGCGGCGTTCGATCGGTTCGGAGCCCACCTCGCGGTGACCGCCTTCGTGATCGCGCTCACGGCCCTCGCCGGCACGGTGTACCTCGCGGTGGGCAACGCCGCGTTGGTGGACGCGTCGACGGCGGGGATCGAGCTCCTCTGGGCGTTCGCGTGGATCGGTTTCGCCGTCGTGGGCCTCGTCCTGGTGGTCAAGAGACCGTCGAGATCGCTCGGGTGGGTGCTGCTCGGCATCCCCGCCGTCGTGTACGGGAGCTTGTTCCTGTCCGAGTACGCGGTGCGTGGTCTCGTCGTCGCTCCGGGCTCGCTGCCGCTCGCCCTGTGGGCCGGCTGGCTCGCGAAGTGGTCGTTCGTACCGATGGTCGGTCTCGTCCTGGCCACCGTCCTGCTCTTCCCCGACGAGCGCGTCGAGGGTCGCTGGATGCGGCGCGTCGCCGCCGCGATCGTCGGCCTCGTCGGCGTGGAGACGACGATCGTCGCCGTCGAGCCGGGGCCGATCCGGGGCGACCTCCACGGGGAGCAGGTGCAGAACCCCCTCGGCCTGACTGCCCTCGGGGACGCGCCGACGGCCGCAGCGGGGGTCGTCGGCGGCCTCCTCGCCGTCCTCGCGGTCCTCGTCGTCGTGGACGCCATCGTGCGGTGGCGCCGCGCCACCGGGATCCGACGGCAACAGTTCCGCTGGTTCGCGTCCGCCGTGGCGACGTTCCCCGTGCTGTTCGTGGCGACGGTCAGCGACCCCGTGAACCAGCTCCTCGGCTGGGATCCGGTCGTGCTCGCCTTCTTCTTCGGGATGAACGGGATCGCGGCGGCGATCGGGCTCGCGATCACGCGCTACCGGTTGTACGAGATCGACCGGGTCGTGAACCGGGCGGTCGTGTACACCTCGATCACCGTGGTGCTCGTCGCGCTGTACGTCGCGTCGGTGATCGCGCTCCAGTGGGTGCTCTCCCCGATCACCTCCGGGTCGGATCTCGCCGTGGCCGCGTCCACCTTGTCGGTCGCGGCGGCGTTCGGGCCCGTCCGTCGGCGCGTGCAACGGATCGTGGACCGGCGGTTCAACCGCTCCCGCTACGACGCATCCCGCGTGGTCGAGGCCTTCGGGCAGCGGCTCCGTGACGAGGTGGAGCTCGCGAGCTTGTCGACGGGTCTGCGGGCAGTGACCGCCGAGACGGTCGCCCCACGTTCGGTCTCGCTCTGGCTCCGTCGGCCGGCTCCGCGAGATCCACGGTGAGCGGCCGTCGCGGCTGGACCGTGGCGGCGTGGGGCGCTGCAGGGCTCGCGTCCGTCCTGACGGCCGGGGCCGTGGTGTTCCGCGTCGTCGTCGGAGCGGATGCGCTCTTCATGGTCCTCGAGGTCGGGGCGTCGCTGCCGATCGCCGCGACGGTCGGTGCGATCATCGTGGCTCGTCGGTCGCGCAACGTCGTCGGGTGGCTGCTCCTCGCGATCGGCCTCGGCTTCGCGATCCAGGAGTTCGGCGCCGCCTACGCCCTCCACGGTCTGGTCCGGGACACGCCGTCGGACGGTGTCCTCCTCTCCGGTGCGGACCTGTGGGCGGCGTGGGCCGGCGCGTACGGTTGGGTCCTCCCCTTCCCGGTGATGGTGTTCCTCCTCCCCCTGCTCTACCCGGATGGGCGCGTGCCGTCGCGTCGGTGGTTGCCGGTACTGTGGTTCGCCGTGGTGCTGTCGCTGTTCGGCTGCCTCCAGGCGCTCGCGGCCACGCAGCTCGAGGTCGACGGCATCCCGGTCGGCGCGAACCCGGCGGCGTTCCCGGCGGCGGCGGTGCTGATCGCGACGGTCGAGCACGTGATGGGGGTGGCGTTCTTCCCGCTCGTGACCGCCTGCGTCGTCGCTGTCATCGTCCGGTTCCGCCGGTCGCGCGGCGTCGAACGGCAGCAGATCAAGTGGTTGGTTCTGCCGCTCTCGCTGTCGCTGGTCGTGCTTCCCCTCTCCGCGATACCCGCCGTCGAGATGCTCGCGCGCGGTCTCGGCGGGCTCGTGTTCGCGTCCGTGCCGGTCGCCATCGGTGTCGCCGTGCTGCGCTACCGGTTGTACGAGATCGACCGGGTCGTGAACCGAACCGTGGTGTACGGGGTCGTCGTCGGTCTGCTCGCACTCACGTACGCGGGTGTGGTGGTGACCCTCCAGGGGCTGCTGCGGCCCGTCGCCGTCGGCAGCGATCTGGCCGTCGCCGGGTCGACGCTCGCGGTGGCTGCCCTGTTCGGACCGGTGCGACGGTGGGTCCAGTCGGCCGTCGACCTGCGCTTCAACCGGACGAGGTACGACGCGTCCCGGACCGTCGAGGGGTTCGCGCAGCGGCTGCGTGACGAGGTCGAGGTCGCCGCGCTGAGCACCGAGCTGCGCGCGATCGTCGCCGCGACGGTGCAGCCCACCGCGGTCGCCGTGTGGATACGCCCCGGGGGAGCTCGATGAGCACCCGAGCCACTTCCTGGATCGCTGGATCGGTGCTCGCGCTGACGTTGCCGCCGTACGTGCTCTCGGTCTGGTTCGGCTTCTCGAGGCCCGAGGTGGACGGGGTCCCCGCGTTCACCGGCGACGATCTGCTGTGGATCGCCTCGTTCGTCCTGTTCGAACTGGTCGGCGCCGTCATCGTCGTGCGCCGTCCCAGCCACCCGGTCGGTTGGCTCTTTCTCGCCACCGGCGGCGCCAGCGTCGCGTCGGTCGCCGCGTACGAGTACGCGATCCAGGCGCTCCTGCTCGGCGTGCCGCTGCCCGGGGCCGCCGTCGCCGCCTGGATGAGCGCGTGGACGTGGGCGCCACCGCTCGGCCTGCTCGTGGTCGCCCTGGTGGTCTTCCCGACCGGTTCTCCGCCGTCCCGCCGCTGGTGGCCGCTCGTCTGGCTGGTGGGGTCGTGCACGACGATCGTCACGCTCGCCAACGCCATCGACCTGTGGTCCGTGCGGGGAGCCGTGCTCCTGCAGGACCCCGAGTCCCTGTCGCCGGAGATCGTCGCCAGCCTCTGGTCGTACCGTGTCGTCCAGGTGGTGTTCCCGCTGATCCTGCTCGCGGCCGTCGCCGCGATGGTCGGGGTCGTGATCCGCTACCGGAGCGCGGGCGACACCGAGCGGCAACAGTTGAAGCTCCTCGCGTTCGTTGCTGGCGTCGCGGCGACCGGGCTGGTGATCAGCGAGGGCTTCGACGCCGCCGGTCCCCTGGGGCGGCTCGCCGGCCTGGTCGCCCTGCCCGGTTGGTTCGCGATCGCCTCCGGCGTCGCGATCCTCCGCTACCGCCTGTACGAGATCGATCGGGTCATCAGCCGGACGGT
>CAZADJ010000220.1:0-4296 GCA_964483845.1 uncultured Actinomycetota bacterium
TCCCGCGCCGCCGCCGAGACCACCTCCGACGACATCGCGTGGATCAGGGCCCGACGGTACGCGTGGACCAGCAGGTCGCTCGCGACCGGGAGCAGCGAGTCGCCCGCCTCGGCGAGCGCGACCGCGATGGTGAGGTCATCCGACCCCGCCTCCCGCAGCGGCGACAGGAGCTCGTCGCGGACCGCGTTCAGGTCACCCATCGCGATCCGCGACACCGACGTGCCGCGCACCCGGGCCAGCCGGACCAGGGTCTCGAGCGAGAACACCTCCAACAGCTCGGCCAGCTGCCGCGCCTCGGCCAGGTCCCCGTCGCCGTAACGCTCGCGCACCGGGAGCCCCAGGGCGCGGAACACCTGGCGCAGCGCGTCGGCATCGATCCCCCCGAGCTCCGCGAGCTCCTCCAGCGTGTACGGCTGTGGTTCGCCGAGCAGGGTCTTGACCAGCACGAGCGGGACCCGGTCCTCCTCGACCGCGACGCGCGCATCCGCCTCCTCCATCCCGAGCGCGACGAGCGCGTCCACGACGTCACGGTCGTCCTCACGTGCACGTTCGGCGTCCGGGCCGCCGGGCTCGCCGTCGGGGTCGCTCATCGCGGCGGCATGCGCAGCGCGCCGTCGAGACGGATGACCTCGCCGTTGACGTACGGGTTCTCCACGAGGTGCACCGCCAGCGCCGCGTACTCGGACGGGTCCCCCAACCGCGCGGGATGCGGGATGTTCGCCGCGAGCGCGTCACGCGCCTCCTGCGGGAGCCCGGCGAGCATCGGCGTGTCGAAGGTCCCCGGCGCGATGGTGAGGCACCGGACGCCGTGGCGCGCGACATCGCGGGCGACCGCCAGGGTGAGGCTCGCGACACCGCCCTTCGATGCGGCGTAGGCGGCCTGGCCGATCTGCGGATCGAAGGCCGCGATCGAGGCGGTGTTGACGATCACGCCCCGCTCCTCGCCGTCGACCGGCTCCTGCGCGGCCATCTGCGCCGCAGCGAGCCTCGCGACGTTGAAGGTGCCGACCAGGTTCACCTCGACCACCCGGCGGAACACGTCGAGCTCGTGCGGCCCGTCCCGTCCCACGGTCCGCTGCGCCGCGGCGATCCCTGCGCAGTTCACCGCGATGTGCACCCCGCCGGCGCGCTCCACGGCGTGATCGATCGCGGCCCGGACCCCGTCCGCGTCGGTGACGTCGGTCGGGACGAACCCGGCACGCTCACCGAGGGAGGTCGCGACCTCCTCCCCGTCACTCCCGTCGAGGTCCAGCAGGAACACCGACGCGCCACGGTCGTGCAGGGCCGCCGCGGTCGCGCGGCCCAGGCCCGACGCGCCGCCGGTGACGATCGCCGTCGCACCCGTCACATCCACCTCGTCCTCCTGTCGTCCGGGCTCAGGGCTCAGTTCACCGACCGTCGGTCGCGATGCGGCGGATCGCGCGGACCAGGTCGCTCGGATCACCGCTCTTCAGCAGGAGCTCCACAGCGTGGTCCCGCCGACGTCGTCGCGGTCGCGACCACGTTCGTCCGCTGCCACCGACGGGCACCTCCCCCCTCAGCGATGTCCCCCGGATGGTAGTGACGCCTCCGACGGGGCGGCACGCACCGGCCCGGGCGTGCGGGTAGCCGGTACGGTCCTGCCATGATCTCCATCGGTCGCCCGTCGAGTCGCGTCGCCCCGATCATCGCGATCGTCGTCCTCCTCGCCTCGTGTGCCGCCCCCGACGGGGGCGACCCGGCCGCCCAGCCGAGCCCGACGCCGGACGGGTCGACCGCGACAGCACCGTCACAGACCCCACCCGCGGACACCACCGACACCCTGTTCCACGGCGAAGCGCCGACGCTCGACGGCGGCACCATCGACCTGGCGACGCTCGCCGGTCGGGACGTCGCCGCGTGGTTCTGGGCTCCGTGGTGACCGACGTGTAACCGGGAGGCGCCCGGGCTCGCACGGTTCGTGCGGGAGTACGAGGGGGACGTGACGTTCGTCAGCATCGCCGGCCGCGACGACGTGGACGCGATGGCCGCGTTCGTGGACCGGCACGACCTCGACGGGGTCATGCCGCACGTGGCCGACCCCGAGGGGGAGATCTGGGCGCGCTTCGACGTCGGTGGTCAGCCGACCTTCGTCTTCGTCTCGGACGACGGCGACGTCGAGCGCGTCTTCGGCGCGGTCGCCGAGTCCGAGCTGACCGCGCACCTCGAGCGGCTCGAGCAGCGCTGACCCGCGCGTCGGCCGCAGCCGGTAGCGTCGCCCGGCGATGAGCCTCGACGCCTTCTCCCCACCGGTCCGTGAGTGGTTCGAGACCTCCTTCGGCGATCCCACGCCCGCTCAGGCGCGGGGTTGGCCGCCGATCCACGCCGGCGAGCACACCCTCATCCTGGCCCCCACCGGGTCCGGGAAGACGCTCGCCGCCTTCCTGAGCGCGATCGACCGCCTGACGCGGGCCCGGCCGGCGGGGCCCGAGCCTCGCTGCAGCGTCGTCTACGTCTCCCCGCTGCGGGCGCTCGCGGTCGACGTCGAGCGCAACCTCCGCGCGCCGCTGCGCGGGACCGTTCTGGCGGCGGAACGCCTCGGTCAGGAGGTGTACGAGCCGACCGTCGCGATGCGGACCGGCGACACCACGCGTTCGGAGCGTCGCGCCATGGCGCGCACGCCCCCGGACATCCTCATCACCACGCCGGAGTCGCTGTACCTGCTGCTGACCTCGAAGGCGCGCCGCATCCTGACGGGCGTGGAGACGGTGATCATCGACGAGATCCACTCGTTGGCAGGGCGCAAACGCGGTGCCCACCTGGCCCTCTCGCTGGAGCGCCTCGAGCACCTCGTGACCGCCGACGGCGGCGACGCCCCGCAACGCATCGGCCTGTCGGCGACGCAGCGGCCGCTGCAGGAGATCGCCCGGTTCCTCGGCGGGCAGACCGCTGACGGCCCGCGCTCCGTCGAGATCGTCGACGCCGGCATCACGAAGCAGCTCGAGATCGAGGTCGTCGTCCCGATCGAGGACATGGGCGAGCTCGGGCAGGTGGTCGAGGACGAGGTGGCCAGCGGTCCGGCCGCCGCAGGCCCGCCACGGCGGAGCATCTGGCCGGCGATCCACCCCCGCCTGCTCGACCTGGTCCTCGAGCACCGCACGACCCTGATCTTCGCCAACGCCCGACGGCTGGCTGAGCGGCTGGCCCACCGCCTGAACGAGTTGCACCGCGAGCGGACCGTGGCCGCCGACGAGGGCGGCAACGAGCAGGTGCCCGACCTCGTGCTCGCGCACCACGGGTCCCTGTCGCGGGAGCGGCGGCTCGACATCGAGGACCGGCTGAAGCGCGGTGATCTCCGCGGGATCGTCGCGACGTCCTCCCTCGAGCTCGGGATCGACATGGGGGCGATCGACCTCGTGGTCCAGGTCGAGTCCCCGGGTTCGGTCGCCCGGGGGCTCCAGCGGATCGGTCGCGCGGGCCACCGGGTCGGTGAGCCGTCCCGGGGCAAGCTGTTCCCGAAGTACCGCGGGGACCTGGTTGAGACGGCGGTGGTCGTCTCGCGCATGCGCGACGGGCTGATCGAGCGGACCCGCTACCCGCGCAACCCGCTCGACGTGCTCGCGCAGCAGATCGTGGCGATGGCGGCGATGGACGACTGGCCCGTCGACGAGCTCGCGGATCTCGTGCGGCGTGCCGCGAACTACGCCGACCTGTCCGACGCCGCGCTCGAGGCGACGCTCGACATGCTCGGCGGGCGGTACCCCTCCGAGGAGTTCTCCGAGCTGCGCCCACGCATCGTCTGGGACCGTGTCGCCGGGACCGTGCGGGGCCGCGACGCGGCGCAGCGGCTCGCGGTGACGAACCCCGGCACGATCCCCGACCGCGGCCTGTTCGGGGTGTTCCTTCCCGACGGCACGCGCGTCGGCGAACTCGACGAGGAGATGGTGCACGAGTCACGATCGGGCGAGGCGTTCACGCTCGGCGCCTCGACGTGGCGCATCGCCGAGATCACCCGGGACCGGGTCGTGGTCAACCCCGCCCCGGGCGAACCCGGGAAGATGCCGTTCTGGCACGGCGACAGGCCCGGACGACCGCTCGAGCTCGGTCGCGCGCTCGGGACGTTCGTGCGCGAGCTCCACGAGGACGGCCGGGACGCCGAGAGGCGCCTGGTCGGTGAGGTCGGCCTCGATCCCCTCGCCGCCCGCAACCTCCTCGCCTACCTCGCCGAGCAGGCCGAGGTGACCGGCGTCCTCCCCGACGACCGCACCATCGTCGTGGAACGCTTCCGCGACGAGATCGGGGACTGGCGCATCTGCATCCTCTCGCCGTTCGGCGCCC
>CAZADJ010000221.1:0-4290 GCA_964483845.1 uncultured Actinomycetota bacterium
CCACCCGGGGGCCGGGCGGGCGCGGACGTGGACGGTGAGCTCGAGGGTGGGGACCCAGGCGACCTCGGGGAGGAGGTTCAGCGCGGGCGGAGGCAGCGCGTCGGCGAGCAGCGGGAGGGCCACGGAGTCGACGGGGCGACCGTCCGCGAAGCGCAGCCAGCCGGCGATGCGCCCGACCCCGGAGGGCTGGCCGACGGCCCATCCGAGGCACGACGGGTCCAGCCGGACGTCGAACCGGCCGACGATCGGGGGGACCTCGACGCCGCTGGCGGCCGGGTCGACGCACTCCTCCAGCGGCGGCACGTCGGGCGGTCCGCCCGCGACGTGGGTCGGGCCGTCGGCTCCTCCGAGGTCGCCGAAGGTCGCGGTCATGGCGAGCCTGACCCGGCCCGGCTCGTCTCCGGCCTGGGCGAGGACGGCACGTCCGGTCGCGTGCCGGCCGGCGCGGAGCACCTCGGTCGAGATCTCCACCGGCCCGTGGCCGCAGGCTTCGGGGAAGTGCGCGGTGGCGGTGAGCGGGTCGGGCCGGTCGAGCTCGGCGGCGAGCGCCCGCAGCGGCAGGGTGAGCAGGTAGCCGCCGTTGGGGGCGCCGCCGACGACGTCCCAGCGGTCGCTCACCTCGCCGCGCCAGCGTCCCTCGGCGCGGCGGTCGACGGCGGTGTCGGCGTCGAACTCGCTCGCGGCGGCCACGGCTCGGCGGTCGGATCGGTCGTCGATGGTGTCGCCCTCCCGGCGGTCAGCGGGGAGGATGCCGCATCAGCAGACGGCGCGGAGCCACGGGTACGGGTTGACCGCTCCCCCACCGCCGGCGTGGACCTCGAAGTGGACGTGGGGCGCGGACCGGCTCGCGTTGCCGCTGTAGCCGTTGTAGCCGATGTGCTCGCCGGCCTGGACCCGCATCCCGGCGTGGACGCCGTTGGCGTAGCCGTCGAGGTGGGCGTAGTAGTACTGGTGGCCGTCGCTACCGCGCAGGTACAGGCCGATCCCGCCGAGCCCGCTGCGCGACATGCGCGAGACGTAGCCGTCGGTGAACGCGTAGACGGGCTGGCGGAAGGGGGCCATCACGTCGGTGCCGCGGTGGCGGCGACCGCCGGAGCGCGGGTCGCCCCAGGTGTCACGGAAGTGGTAGGCGCCCTGGAAGATGCAGGCGTAGGTTCCCTGCTGCACGCCGCGCTGGATCTGCCGCTGGCGCTCGCGGATGGTGCGGAGCTCCTGGTACTCGGCGGCGGCCGCCTGGAAGCGCTGCTCGAGCTCCTCCCCGCGGGCGCTGAGTTCGCCCTCGAGCGCAGCGAGCTCCTCGGAGCGGGCGGCGAGCAGCTCGCGGGTCTGTTCGAGGCGGATGCGCAGGGCCGTCGCGCGCTCGAGCGCGGCGACGTCGCCCCGGGACAGGGTGGCGACCATCCCGGCACGCTCGACCGCCTCCTGGGGGTCGCTCGCGGTGAACAGGGACTGGAACGGGAGAGCGTCGCCGGCGCCGCGCTTGAAGGTGGACCGCGCCCGGTCGTTCAGGGTCTCCTCGAGGCTGGCCGCCTCCGCCTCGAGCTCCTCGGCCTCGTCCTCGAGGGTCGCGATCTGGTCGCGGGTGGTGTCGATCCGCGCCCGCAGGTCGTCGAGCTCGGCGGTGACCTCGTCGATCTCCGCCTCCAGCGCCTCCTTGCGCTCCTTCGCACGCTCGTAGTCGTCAGCGCCCGCCGCGAGGGGAGGGATGAGGAAGGCGGCGGTCGCGAGAGCGACGGTCGCGGCGACGACGCGCCTCGAGAGGCGCGTGGAAGTGACGTCGAGCATCGTCCCTCGTCGGTCGGCGGGGCGGAGCGGTGCGGGCCTCCCCCGTGGACTTCCCCATGGCCGCTGGCACCTGGTCGCTCCCGGACCGAGTTGCGAGACGTCGGGGAGACGCCCGCCGGCCCCGGAGCGACGCTCCGCGTCGTGCGTGAACGTCGGCCACAGGTTGCCACGTCCCCCCGCGGAACGCACGTTGGTTGACGAGATCCTGTGTGTCCCCCGGGGAGGTGGTGGGCCCATCCCTCACGGGTCCCGTGGCGTCGGTCCGCCATCCTCAACGACCGTCGCGACCAGTGGTGACGGCGACGTGGCCGGCTCGACGCCGAACGCGGTGGAGCGACGCGGCACGATCCGACCCGGAACACGGTCCCGGAGCGCGATCCGGGTCGCCCACTCGGGCACGGCTCGAGGCCGGCTCGGGGCCGCCGGCCGGTTACGATCGTCGGTGCCCTCGTACCCGCTCCACCCGAGGGCAGACGTCGAGGAGGTGGCTGCGTGGCGGCTGCGAGCGACGGCCCGCGCCGGTCCGAGCCGGCACGTCCGTGGATCATGCGCACCTACTCGGGGCACTCGTCGGCGGAGGCCTCCAACGAGCTGTACCGCTCGAACCTCGCCAAGGGACAGACCGGCCTGTCGGTCGCCTTCGACCTGCCGACCCAGACCGGCTACGACGCCGACCACGTCCTCGCCCGCGGAGAGGTCGGCAAGGTCGGCGTCCCGATCACCTCGATCGACGACGTGCGCGCGCTGTTCGACGGCATCCCGCTGGAGCGCATGAACACGTCGATGACGATCAACGCCACGGCGATGTGGCTGTTCGCGCTCTACGTCGCGGTCGCCGAGGAGCAGGGCGCCGACACCTCCGAACTGCGCGGCACGACCCAGAACGACATCCTGAAGGAGTACCTGTCCCGCGGCACGTACATCTTCCCGCCGGGCCCGAGCCTGCGGCTCACCGCGGAGATGATCGAGCACACGGTCGCCGAGTCGCCGTCGTGGAACCCGCTGAACATCTGCTCCTACCACCTCCAGGAGGCGGGGGCGACACCGGTCCAGGAGGTCGCGTTCGCGCTCGCCAACGCCGTCGCCGTGCTCGACACGGTCCGGGAGCGCGGCCGGGTCCCCGAGGAGGACTTCCCGGCGGTCGTCGGCCGCATCTCGTGGTTCCTCAACAGCGGGATCCGGTTCGTCGAGGAGGTCGCCAAGACCCGCGCGTTCGTGGAGCTGTGGGACCGCATCACCGAGGAGCGCTACGCCGTCGACGATCCGAAGATGCGCCGCTTCCGCTACGGGGTGCAGGTCAACTCGCTCGGGCTGACCGAGCAGCAGCCGGAGAACAACATCGCGCGCATCCTCCTCGAGACCCTGGGAGTGACGCTGTCCGAGAAGGGGCGGGCGCGCGCGATCCAGCTCCCCGCGTGGAACGAGGCGCTCGGCCTCCCCCGCCCCTGGGACCAGCAGCTGTCGCTGCGCATGCAGCAGATCCTCGCCTACGAGACCGACCTGCTCACCTACCCGGACCTGTTCGACGGCTCGCACGTGATGGAGGAGCTCACCGCCGAGATCGTCGAGGCGGCCGAGGAGGAGCTGGACACCATCCTCGAGATGGGCGGCGCGGTCGAGGCGGTCGACTACATGAAGACCGAGCTCGTCGCCTCGAACGCCGAACGCATCCGCCGCATCGAGTCGGGCGAGCAGACCGTCGTCGGGGTGAACGCCTACGAGGAGGGCGAGCCCTCGCCGCTGCTCGAGGGTGGGGACGGCGGCTTCCTCAAGGTCGGAGACACGGCCGAGGAGGAACAGGTCGCCCGCCTGGAGGCGTGGCGGGAGCAGCGCGACGACACGGCGGTGAAGGAGGCGCTCGAGCGGCTGCGGACCGCGGCCACCTCCGACGAGTCGCTGGTTCGCCCGTCGATCGAGGCGGCGAAGGCCGGCGTGACCACCGGGGAGTGGGCCGGCGTGCTGCGCGAGGTGTTCGGCGAGTACCGCGCGCCGACCGGGGTGGCGGCGCGCACGACCGCCGGCGGCGAGGGACCGTTGGCCGAGCGCCTGGCGGAGGGACGGAAGCGTGTCAAGGCGGTCGAGGAGGAGCTGGGCCGCAAGCTGCGCATCCTCGTCGGCAAGCCCGGACTGGACGGACACTCCAACGGTGCGGAACAGGTCGCGGTGCGCGCCCGTGACCTCGGCATGGAGGTGATCTACGAGGGGATCCGCCTCACCCCCGAGCAGATCGTGCGCACCGCCGTGGACGAGGACGTCCACCTCGTCGGTCTGTCGGTGCTGTCCGGATCACACCTCGCGCTGGTGCCCGAGGTGGTCGAGGGGCTGCGTGCCGAGGGTCACCCGGTCCCGGTCGTTGCCGGCGGGATCATCCCGGCCGACGACGCCGAGTTCCTGCGGGAGAACGGCGTGGCCGCGGTGTTCACACCGAAGGACTACGTGCTCACCGACGTCCTGGTCGAGGTGGCCGAGCTCACCGTCGGCGAGGACCGCTGAGCGGGCGTCGAC
>CAZADJ010000222.1:0-4258 GCA_964483845.1 uncultured Actinomycetota bacterium
GGCGGCGGGTCGACAGGAGCGAGAGTTCGGTCGCCGGTGGCGGGTCAGCGGACGCTGAAGTACTTCGCCTCGGGGTGGTGGACGACGAGGGCAGAGGTGGACTGCTCGGGGTCGAGCATGTGCTCGTCGGTGAGCTCGACCCCGATCGCCGCCGGGTCGACCAGACGGAGCAGGCGCTCCTGATCCTCCAGGTTCGGGCAGGCGGCGTACCCGAACGAGTAGCGCGACCCGCGGTAGCCCTGCCGGAACAGGCCCTGCTTCGTGTCAGCGTCCTCCCCGGCGATGCCGAGCTCCTCGCGCATCCGCTGGTGCCACAGCTCGGCGAGGGCCTCGGCCATCTCCACCCCGAAGCCGTGGGCGAACAGGTAGTCCTTGTAGCGGTCCTCGGCGAACAGCTCCGCGGCCAGCTCCCCGATGCGGCGCCCGACGGTGACGAGCTGCACCCCGACCACGTCGGTCTCACCGTCCCCGAGGTCGCGGAAGAAGTCCGACAGGCAGAGGTAACGGCCGCGGGACTGCCGCGGGAAGGTGAACCGCTCCAGCTCGACCTCACCCGGTGCGTCCGGGTCCCAGACGACGAGGTCGTCGCCGTCGCGGTTCGCCGGGTACCAGCCGTAGGTGACCTCGGGGACCAGCAGCTTCTCCGCCTTCGTCCGTGCGACCCACTCGCGCAGCACCGGCTTGGCCTCGTCGTCGAGGAACTTCTGGTACTCCTCCGGTGAGCGGTGGCCGGGCGTGAACCCCCACTGGTTGCGGAACAGGGCGATCTCGTTCACCAGCGGCCAGACGTCGTCGAACGGGATGCCGCGGACGACGCGATCGCCCCAGAACGGCGGCTCGGGGACGTCCACGTCGTCCGCCGTCGCCGATCGCGGACGACCCTGCGCGTCCACCCGGGGCGGCGCTTCGGCCGCGGGGCGTCGGCGCCGCGGGTGGTCCTTCCTCACCGGGTCGACGAGCTCGCTCGGTAGCGCCGCCCCCGAACGTGTCGCCTCCATCAGCACGTCGAGGGTCTTCAGTCCCTCGAAGGCGTCACGGCAGTACGAGACGCTGCCCCGGTACAGCTCACGCAGATCCTCCTCGACGTACGACCGCGTGAGGGCCGCCCCGCCGAGCAGCACCGGGTAGCGCTCGGCCAAGCCGCGCCGGTTCATCTCCTCGAGGTTGTCCTTCATGACCACCGTCGACTTGACCAGCAGACCCGACAGCCCGATCGCGTCCGCGCTCTCCGCCTCGGCCGCGGCGAGGATCGCGTCGATCGGCTGCTTGATGCCGAGGTTCAGCGTGTCGTAGCCGTTGTTGCGCAGGATGATGTCGACGAGGTTCTTGCCGATGTCGTGGACGTCGCCCTTCACCGTGGCGAGCACGATCCGCCCCTTGTTCGAGCTCTCGCCGGTCTCCATGTGGGGCTCGAGGTGGGCGACCGCGGTCTTCATCGTCTCGGCCGACTGCAGGACGAACGGGAGCTGCATCTCGCCGGAGCCGAACAGGTCGCCGACGACCTTCATGCCGTCGAGCAGGAACTCGTTGATGATCTTCAGCGCCGGGTGGGCTTCCAGGGCCTCGTCGAGGTCGGCCGTGAGGCCGTCGCGGTCGCCGTCGACGATGCGTCGCGACAGCCGCTCCTCCAGCGGGAGCGCGGCCAGCTCCTCGCGGGTCGCCTTGCTCTCGGTCGCCCCCTCGAACAGCTCCATCAGGCGGTGCAGCGGGTCGTAGCCGTCGGGGGCGGTGCCGTCCAGCCCGGCGGACCCGCGACGGTCGAGGACGAGGTCGCGGGCGACCTGCTCGTGCTCGTCGGGGATGCGGTGCAGCGGGATGATCTTCGCCGCGTTGACGATCGCCGCGTCGAGCCCGCGGTCGATCGCCATGTGCAGGAAGACGCTGTTCAGGACCTGGCGGGCGGCCGGTGACAGGCCGAACGAGACGTTCGAGACGCCGAGCACCGTGTGGC
Organism: uncultured Actinomycetota bacterium; assembly: GCA_964483845.1. Lineage (GTDB taxonomy): Bacteria > Actinomycetota > Nitriliruptoria > Nitriliruptorales > JAHWKO01 > CAZADJ01. Next base: position 1,952 of record CAZADJ010000222.1, read on the forward strand.
AGCCGGGGATCTCGGTCTTCACGCGCTCGATCGCCTCGAGGGTCTCGAGGCCGTCGCGCCGCAGGTCCTCCTGTCCGGACCCGAGCGGGAACGTGAGCGTGTCGAAGATGAGGTCGGCCGGCTCGAGGCCGTACTCCTCGGTCGCGATCCGAGCGACCCGCCGGCAGACGTCGACCTTCCAGTCGGCGGTGCGGGCCTGGCCCTCCTCGTCGATCGCGAGGACGATCACCGCCGCACCGTAGCGCCGGGCCAGCGGCAGCAGCCGGTCGGCCTTGACCCGCCCGTCCTCGAGGTTCACCGAGTTGATCACCGCCCGTCCGCCCAGCCGGGTGAGCGCCGCCTCGATCACCTCGGGCTCGGTCGAGTCGATCACCAGCGGCAGCGTCGAGGCCGTCGCGAGCCGGTCCACGACCGCGGTGACATCGGTCACGCCGTCGCGGCCGACGTAGTCCACGCAGACGTCGAGGACGTGGGCCCCCTCGCGGGTCTGGCCGCGAGCGAGCTGGACGATGCCGTCCCAGTCCTCGTCGAGCAGCAGCTCGCGGAACGCGCGCGAGCCGTTGGCGTTCAGCCGTTCGCCGACCACGAGGAACGAGGTGTCCTGTTCGACCGGCACCGCCGAGTACAGCGAGGCCAGCGACGGCTGGAAGGCCACGTTGCGCACCGGATCGCCGTCGTCGTCGGCGATGGTCGCGACCTCGTCGGGCGCCTCCCCGTGGTGCACGACCGGCCGCGGGACCCGGCGGCCCCGCACCGCCTCGACCACGCGGGCGAGGTGCTCGGGGGTCGTCCCGCAGCAGCCGCCGACGATCGCGACGCCCAGCTCGCGGGTGAACTCGTCCTGTGCGGCGGCGAGCTCGTCGGGGGTGAGCGGGTAGACGGTCTCGCCGTCGACCATCTCGGGGATACCGGCGTTGGGCACGACGCTGATGGGCAGCCGTGAGCTGCGCGCCAGCGTCCGGACGTGCTCGCGCATGTCGCCCGGCCCGGTGGCGCAGTTCATGCCGAGCACGTCGATCGGCAGCGGGTCCAGCGCGGCGACCGCCGCCGCCGGCTCCGTGCCGAGCAGCATGGTGTTGATGTCCTTCTCGACGGTGAACTGGACCAGGAGCGGCACACGCTCAGCGCGCTCGGCGAAGACGTCCGCGCAGGCCGCCACCGCCGCCTTGATCTGCAGCAGGTCGAAGCAGGTCTCCACCAGCAGGGCGTCGGCCCCGCCCTCCAGGAGCCCGCGCACCTGGCGCGCGTAGCCGGCCTCCATGGTCGCGACGTCGATGAAGTCGCGGGTGGTCGCGGGGTCCTTGCCCAGGGACAGCGTCGGCGCTCGGGTCCCCGGTCCGATCGAGCCGATCACCCAGCGGGGCCCGCCGTCGGCCGCGAACCGGTCGCAGGCCCGGCGCGCGACCTCGGCGGCGAGCCGGTTCAGCTCCTCGCAGTCGTCGCCCAGCCCGTACTCGTCGAGCACCCAGGGGGCGCCGCCGAAGGTGTCGGTCTCGACGGCGTCGCAGCCGACCTCCAGGAACGAGGCGTGGATGCCCTCGATCACGTCGGGGCGCGTGCGGACGAGGACCTCGTTGCAGCCCTCGAGGTCCGGACCGCCGAAGTCGTCGGCGGCGAGCTCGAGATCCTGGATCGAGGTCCCCATCCCGCCGTCGAGCACGACCACCCGCTCACGGATCGCGTCGAGGAGCGGGTGGTCGTCGAGCCGGCGGGGTAGCCGTGCGGCTGTGCGGACGTCGGACATGCCCGTCAGCCTACGGCGCCGACCGGTGGCGCGACGAGCCCGGCGCTCGGTCGCCGCCCCCCGGGCCGCCTACAGGATCTGGGAGATGAACTGTCGCGTGCGCTCCTCCTGGGGGTCGCTGAACAGCTGGTCCGGCGGTGCGACCTCGACGATCTCGCCCTCCGCCATGAACACCACGCGGTCGGCGACCGCGCGCGCGAACCCCATCTCGTGGGTGACGCAGATCATGGTCATCCCGGACTCCGCGAGCTCCTCCATCGTGTCCAGGACCTCCTTGATCATCTCCGGGTCCAGGGCGGAGGTCGGCTCGTCGAACAGCATGATCTTCGGCTCCATCGCCAGCGCCCTGGCGATGGCGGCGCGCTGCTGCTGTCCGCCGGAGAGCTGGGCGGGGTACTTGTTGGCCTGCTCGGGGATCCGCACGCGCCGGAGGAGCTCCATCGCGTGCTCCTCGGCTTCGGCCTTCGCCTTCTTGCGCACCTGTCGCGGCGCGAGGGTGATGTTCTCGAGGACGGTGAGGTGGGGGAAGAGGTTGAACTGCTGGAACACCATCCCGACCTCGC